>CAYSIR010000017.1:0-4805 GCA_964431105.1 uncultured Leptolyngbya sp.
ATCCTTCTCACAACAACCATTCTCACTTCACAACTCATTTAGGATTGCTATAGTAGATGGGGATAGCGGGGGGAGGCGATCGCCCACAGTTGATCAATGGTGACAAACTGATAGCCGCGCGATCGCAACTGAGGAATCACCAACTGGGCGATCGCTGCTACATCTTCGCCGCCGCACAGACCATCGTGCAGCACAATAATTGAGCCATTGCGCACCTGGCTAAGAATCCGCTGCCCACAGACCTCAACCCCCGGTCGCACCCAGTCTTCCGGCACCACACTCCACATCACCGGACGAAAGCCCCAATTTTGCAATCGCTTCAGCATTCCTGGTGTGAAGACACCGTTGGGCGGCCGCACATCTCGCAGGCGCGATCGCCCCTCAGCGTCCGTCCAACCGCAGGCTTGTGCGATCGCCCTTTGAGTCTGGGCTAACTGTTGCTGTAAATCATGGTCGGAAAATTCGGGAAACATTCGATGGGTGTAGCCGTGCAGCCCCAGCCAATGACCCTGTTCCCAGATGGCTTGCACCACTGCGGGATAACGCTCAACCCGTTTCCCTAGCAGAAAAAAGCTGGCTAGGATGCTTTCATGGCGCAGTACCTTCAGCAATGCAAGCGTATGGTTCGGGTGGGGCCCGTCATCAATGGTTAGCGCAATGACCGGCTGAGTGCGATCGCCCTGCCACAGCCCCAGCGGGAAAAGCGGCGGCAAAATTCGATGCAAAATTGGGTAGACTGACGCAAACTGTATCATCACAGCATCACTACAGACGGCATCATTACAGACGGCATCACTACAGATAAATCACTCTGATTATGGCTAACCGGTCATGGCTGAGCAACACGTTTGCCTAGCCCAGGCTGACTGGATCAGCGACATCAGCACATCCCCTTTCACTGGATTGACTAAGAAGCCATCCAATCCCGGATTCTCCTCTTGGGGCAACCAGCTTTCTCCCCCATCCGACACGGCCACGATGGTGATGCCGCAGTGTCGTGCTAACCCACGCAAATCACTAATGAGGTGATATGGCCAGGCTTGATAGTTGCCGGTCAGAATGACCAAATAAGGCGTTTCCTGTTGTGCCATTGCGATCGCTTGTTCAACTGAGCGAACAACAACCATTGGGCACCGTAATTGCTTTAATGCAGTGTGAAGATGATGAACATCCTCTGGTTGATGCTCCAGCACTAAAACATAGCTTTGGGGAAATTTCATTTTAAACACAGCACCTCAACAAGTAGTTAGTCAGGGGGCACGGTGAACATCACGAATGAGAATTAGGATGTCACAGTGAATGTAAAGAAAATGCAGAGTCTTGATGTCTAAAAAATGTCGAACTGTATGCCACATCAAGGAATTATTTCAGAGGTAATATCAAACCATTGCGCAATGAAAACGGCGGCAATAACCAGCAGCTAGGGACTGACAGCCGTAATGAATGATGCAAGATAGCCTCAAATGAGGAAAAATGACTGAGCATTGGTGTAGAACAATGGCTGATCTGTTTCCACTTCTGATGCACAGCAGAGCAGCCCTAAAAAATAGGGTTCCACTGAACCAATATCACGGCTATTTGTATGGTTATTGAGGCGACGACAACCGATTGCAATAGAGGTTTGAATGCTGAAAGAACAACATTAAACGGCATTCAATAACGGGATAAAAAATGGGATAAAAGCGGCGATTTGAAATCCGTTATGAAACCGTAAAGAAATATCAATATCTACTGACAAGGTAGCGATCGTTTCACTGATCTCACGGTAAGGCATCCTCTGCTAATGACCGGATAGGCTTCACCCTTTCTTCGGTTTCACAATGCTCTATGTTCGGAAGTTTGAAGGGTCTGTGAGCAAATGTATGGGTTTTATGTCGCCACAAAAAGTCTTGTAACAAAAACTGGGTATGGTGAAGCGATCGCTCCATTCACCCTAAAACAATCTATTGATATAGCAGTAGCCATTTTATTTAGGACATAGGAGCTTTTGCGGGGCGGCGGAACTGCTCTTCAAAAACGTCTTAAGCTATCCGCCGACCATAGAACCGCCTGTTCAACTGGTTTTGTTGGTCAATTAGGGCTGTCGCTTGGGGCACTGGTGCGATCGCCCAATTGTTCTCCAACCTCTAGGCGAGATCCATTGGCAAAATCCCAGCCAGACTGAGGTTTCTTGCCGGAGGGTTGTACCTGCCACAGCAGTAAGGCACCCTTACCGGTCGCGATTACCGGGCCGTAGTGTTTGACAATGGCCAGCACTGTTCCGGGGGCTACCGTTCCGGGGGCTGCCGCTGGGAGGGTTGGCAAATGGTCGGGTAGGGAGCTGAGGTCGGGTGGTAATGCAGCAGGCGGTGGGACTGGCACTGTTTTAAGGATTTTGAGAGATTTATCGCGTACTGTGGTGACGCTGTTGGGGAAGAAGCCGCGAATTTGGTTATGCAGGGCGATCGCGGCTTTGCGCCAGTCTAGGGTGTAGTCGGCTTTTTGGATGAGCGGGGCGTAGGTGGCCTGGTCATCGTTTTGGGCGATCGCATCGACGGTTCCTGCATCCAAGTCATGCAGGGTTTTGACCAGTAAATCAGCCGCGATCGCCGCCAGCCGTTCCGCTACATCCCCTGAATGTTCCCACCATGCGATCGGGGTTTTGCCGATGTGCAGCATCGCGCCAGTATCCATGCCAATATCCATCAACATAGTGGTAATGCCGGTTTCAATTTCTCCATTGACCAAGCTCCACTGAATCGGTGCGGCCCCTCGATAGGCGGGTAGGATTGACCCGTGGGCATTGATGCAGCCGAGGCGCGGCATTTCTAGGATGTCTGCCGATAGCAGTTGACCGTAGGCAACCACTACAAACGCATCCGCCTGAAGCTGTCGCAGCTTGTTGAGGGTTTCAGCATCTTTTTTGAGACGACGCGGCTGAAAGACAGGTAACTCATGGGCGATCGCGGTTGTTTTGATGGGGGAGGGAGATAGCGCCTTGCCGCGACCGCGACGTTTATCCGGCTGGGTGATGACGGCTGCAACCTCTAGGTCGGGCTGCTGAATCAGGGCTTCCAGGCTGGGAACCGCAAACTGGGGCGTACCGAAAAAGGCAAGTTTCATAGAAGTAGCTGAACAGTCGCCATCGGCGGCGAGGGCAAAGAGAGGGAGGCTAAGCGTTGGGATCAATCGTAATTTCAACCCGGCGGTTGCGCTGCTGAGCGTCTAGGCTGGTGTTGGGCGTCAGCGGGCGACTAGCGCCATAGCCGATCGCCACTAGGCGGTAGCGATCGCCCAGTTTAGGTTCAAGGTAGTCCCGCACTTGTTGGGAGCGGGCAAAGGATAAGGCGCGGCTGAGGTTGACCGGAGCTTGGTCGTCGGTATGGACGCTAATGCGAATGGTGGCAGGCGGATAGGTGTTGAGTTCTGTGGCAATGCTATCGAGCAGGGGAACAACGTCATCGCGCAACCGGGCGCTGTTGGGTTCAAACAGGGTGTCACTAGGGAGCGTGATGCGCAGTGTATCGGCTGAAAGGCTGGGAACCTGTGATAGAGGCAACTCGTTGGGGGCTGGATCTGGCGGCGGGGCGGCATCAGGGGCGATCGCCGTTTCTTCAGTAGCATTTGGAGTAGCATCTGGGGTGGCATCTGGGGTGGCATCTGGAGTAGCCCGATCGCCGCGCTCGTTGATGATGCTTTCTAGCTCTGCTAGGCGCTCCTCAATGGATTCAGCCGAAGGCTCTACCTCTAGCTGTGCCTCAAGATCACTAAGGCGATCGCGCAATTCAGTTACTTCCGTCTGCAAGGTCGCCACCTCATCGGTCACGGCTTCTACGTCATCGTCTGATGCGTCCCGGGCGGTTTCAGGGGCGGGGCGGGGTGATGCTGGCTCTGTGTCCAGAGTGGTATCCGAGTCGATTGGGGCCGAGAGCGGTAATTCTAAAGGCAGCGGTTCCGTTTCGTCGGTTGAATCAGTGGAATCCGGTGATGACCCTGGCCAAATATACAGTTCGCCGTTCTGCCAAGACGAAAACCATCGCAGCATTTGTTCTAAAACCGGCGGTTCATTCACAATGCCCGGCCGCCCCATGGCGATCGCAATGCCCACCAAAAGCGCCACGCTGCCGCCGACACCGAGCAACAGAATGCGAAAAATCAGTACAAGCAATGCATAAATCGCCCCATGCGATCGGGTTGGGGCGATTCTTTTTTCATCATCGGTAGAAGAAGGCGTCATACACCAAAGCCACGCATCAGGATAGGTCGTAATGGAACCATAGAACAACCCGCTGCAACTTCACACTATACCAACATTAGATGATTTGTAAGCGTCATGGGTCGTCCTTTAGGAGGAAGGATAGCGGTAGGGATTTTTTAGGGTGTAGGCACAGCTCAAGCGATAAAAAATCCTCACATGAGTACCCCTTCACAAGTTATCTGAGTACATTTCGTTCATCCTGAACAGTTGAATACCGTCTTGAGCCTAGCGTTAAGTCTGTTAAAGAGTTTGAAGATAAATTATTCCATCTTTCTGTTCAATTGCTATACCTATAGAAGAAGGGTTAAAAGAAGGGTTAGAGGACGGGGTTTGGCAAGGCTTGCACTGGACGCACAAGTCCAGAAGTGACACTAAATCCTTTGGGTAAAACTCAAGAATGCGCATCAGTAGTCGTAACAGTCATCTTGAATGACAGTCATCCTGGATTTTGGTTCAGTTCTATTGGTTCAGTTCTAGTTGAGAATTCCCAACGCAGACTGGCTATGAAGTCTCTCAATGGGATGAAGGCTGCCAAAGTAAGAACTCTCATCATTAAGTTGCCGACTGT
>CAYSIR010000017.1:4905-30242 GCA_964431105.1 uncultured Leptolyngbya sp.
TGGTCAATGCCATCAGCGATCCCGGCAGCGATCGCACCCCATCGCCCCAATGGAAACGGATGGCATTACTCTACTCAACCCTGCCAGTTCTCAATTCCTAGCAATTTTTTGGCGATCCCCATAAGGAGAGAGCATCCCAATGTTGCAGTTCTCCCAAGGAGCCGCCGCTTAGTTATCTGGATGGAAGACTGGCTCTCGATGGCCTCCTCCCAATTTTTCAGAAGGTTGGCCTCCTAAATCCTCCAGAATTGGGGGAATTTGAAGCGTTGGTTTTTCTCGAAATCCTGGGGTTGGGGAGCGCAGCAGCTTGAGCTACATCGAGAGAGGCGTATCAACCGTAGTCCAAGGAGGGAGAGATGTTGAATCCAGTTCTCCTGCTTGAGAGAAGAAGCTGGGGGATGAATGCCATCAATGTGCACCAGTAAGATGCACCCCCAGAAATACCCCGATGCGCCATCTATCCATTATGCAGATCTCGTTGAAACCCGCAGTCCTGAGTTCAAAAACGAGGACTCTGAATGCCTGCTAGAAGGGGGATGAGACAAAAGGTCTAGCGACTTTTGCGTAATGCATGGGATGCGCCATAGAGCCATTCGAGGCCTCCGAGGGATTCCCGATCTCGGATCGCATCCCGATCGATTTAATCGACTCGATCTGCTCCCGTTGACTGTTCCTGTGTTTGGAACGCGCTCGCCGGATGCATCTTTGATCCCGCCTCTGTCTATCGTCACTATCGTTGAACTATCCATGACCCAACCATCGACTCGACTTGATCCGCTCAATAGTCCCTTTCCAGTGCCGTGGAATTGGGTGATGGCTATGCTGGGTGAGTCTTCCACCGCGATCTCGCCGCTGCTGCGCTACTATCGCAGTCCGTCTTTAGTTTCACCGGATGGGCAATATGCGGCCTACAGTCGTATTCAAATGCGGGTTCAGGCGGATGTTACTCAGAGCCAGGTGGCCAGTGTGCTGTTTCTCGAAAATTTAGAAACAGGGGCGCTTCAGGTGATTACCGCTTCATCGCCGTTTGCTAACAATCCGTTTGTGCCGCGTCCCTTGGTGACGCCGCTAGGTACGATCGCCATCATCATTCCAGTAGCTTGGTCAGAACAGGGCGATCGCATTTTGTCTCGCGAATTTGAGTCGTTGTTTGGTACAGATATTGCGTCTGACTATGCCGTAGTGTGGGATCAACGCCATAATTCTGTCCATACGCTGGCACCGGCACAGGTGGATTACAGTAATGCCGTGGTGTTGGGCTGGAGTAAGGCACAGCCCAGCCAGGTGTTATTTCAAACGGGGCACTTGGGAGAAACGGAGCGATCGCGCTGGACGGTAGACCTAGACGGACAAACAATCGCGGCAGCCTCGGATGACCAGCCGGTTGTATTTGGCACGTTTGTGAACAATATTTGGACAGGCCCCCAAGCGTACGGGTAATGGCTGAGTCTGCCTTTTTATGGCGCTAGGCAGAAGCTTAGGGATGTTTGTGGAGCGGCTTCGCTGTGCCACAAACATCCTATGTCTTCGGCAGGCGACTACCAGATTAACGCTTGCGCGACGAATCGTTACGCTAGGAGAAGGCAGCAAAACCGGGATGCATCTGGGATCGTCGCTGCGGTTGAACTACAGCGTTAATGACTCAGGATTGGTTTCAATCAGAGTGGCCAAATCCTTAAGGAAAGCGGCTGCATCGGCCCCATAAATAATTCGGTGGTCGCAGGTAATATTCACTTGCATCTGGTTCCGAACGCCCATCATGCCGTCGTTGGTGGCTACAACCTGCGGACGGGAAGCCCCGATCGCCAAAATAGAACCCTGACCCGGAGGCAAAATCGCATCAAAGCGATCGACCCCAAACATTCCCAAGTTCGAGAGCGTAAAGCTTCCTGTACTGTATTCATCAGGCTGAAGCTGCTTTGATCGCGATCGGGCAACCAAGTCTTTCCAGCCGCGAGACAGCGAGTAAATATCAACCTGATCGGCCTGACGCAATACAGGCGTAATCAGTCCACCGCCATCCATCGCCACCGCCACCGCAATGTTGATGTCGCTGCGATAGCTGACCCCTTGTTCTGTATAAAACGCATTCAGCAGCGGGTGCTGTTGCAGCGTCAGGGCTACAGCCTTCGCGAGCAGGGCGGTCATGGTTACGCCCTTAGATTTAATTTTTTTGTAGAGTGCATCTAACCCGTCAGTGGTGAGGGTGTAACCGACATGGAAGGTCGGAACCTGCAAGCTAGCCATCATGTTGCGAACGACGGCCTGCTGGAGGGTGTTGAAGGCGGCGACTTCACCGGGGGCGGACGGGCTGACCGGCGCGGGTAGGCTGACCGGCGCGGGTGGGCTGACCGGCGCGGGTGGGCTGACCGGCGTGGGTGGGGCGACCGGGGCAGATGGAACCGTGGCGATCGCAGGCGCACTGACTTGACCGGCGGCGGCTTCTACATCTGCTGCCACAATGCGACCGTGGGGACCGCTGCCATTTAGAGTAGACAAATCAACTTTGAGGTCTTTGGCTAGCTTGCGGGCCCGAGGCGACACCACCATCCGACCCGACTTGGCCGTTGCTCCGTTTTGAGATGCGACGGGGGTTGGTTCTGCGACGGAGGGGGGGTCTACGGCGGGAGCGGGCGAACCAGACTTGAGGGCGATCGCTTTTTGCTGCGCCGTTTCAATCTCAGCTTCGGTTTCTGCAATTAGCGCGATGGCTGCACCAACTGGAGCTACATTGTCCGCATCAACAATAATGGTGGCCAGATAGCCCTCATAGAATGTTTCAACATCCATGTCAGCTTTATCTGACTCAACGACAACGACGGTTTCACCCTTCTCAACTTTGTCGCCTGGAGACTTAACCCAAGACACAATCTTGCCTTCGGTCATCGTGGAGCTAAGAGCGGGCATGAAAACTTCATGAATCATGGGGTAGCGTCTGACTCGATCAACAACAGCACTGCAACACGGTCATAACTCGCAAGCGCGATCGCTCGAAAGATGGGCGGATGCCCTCTGCAACGGTCGCGATCGTAAATTTTAGCCCGAAATGGGCCAACTCAGGCACAGTGAACACAAACTGTGCTTGTCAGTCCCCTGGCTTGCGCTCATTTTTCAACCTCTCTTCCGTCAGTGGAAGAAGCAGGCGCAAAAAACGTTCAAGGCCCTTAAATCCGGGCTACGCATGGAGCGATCGCAACGGGGATAGGCATTCAGCGGTTAATGCCCGCCAGCCTTTCAATTGTACGGTGATCAGACCGATGACGAATGCCGCAAAACATTACTGTTGAGCAATGAACAACGCTGGATGTCTAGCCAAAGCCAACCAGTGCATCCATTGGGCAGTCCCATGACAGGGGTACCTCATCGCCGCCCGGCTGCTATCCCGATCGCATCCGATTCTTATGCGATCGCTCAGGGTCTAGAGTTCGCCGCGAATGTCTTCAACTACGCCATCTCTCAGCAAAATCTCAACTTGCATTTTACGGATGAGATTATCGCCCTTTTCAACTCGGAAGAAACTATCAATTTGCCCTTGCCCAACTTCCTGCTCTAGTTCTAAAAGTTGAACTTGCTGAAGCTGTTGCAAGGTTTGATTTTTCTTTTCGAGCAGTTGGCTTTTCTTTTGATTAACCTGGGTTTGAATGCTGCCAACTTGCTGCGCCGCAGCGGGATCATCCGGCTGGATTACTTGTTTCTGGACTTCGGCGATCATCCGCTGCCCCTGGGCTTCTAACTGCTGAAGCTGACCGTCGAGTTGGTTGATTTGGCCTTGCAACTGTTGTTGCACTTCCTCTTTCCAGCGTTCCGTCACCACCACTTTGATGTTGACGAGGCGTTTGAGCAGGAGGTTTGATTGTGAAGCGTCCATGAGCAACTCGTAGAAGAAACTTTGCTATTCGGTGACATCGAAAGGTAAGCCGTTGGATGCACAGGCACCAATCGCAGCCCAGCGAATCAAAATAACGCTCGACGTGCGATCGCTGATGAATGGCACAAAGCGCCCCTGTAGGAGAGCCATCCTGTTTGACCAAAACATCCCGTCAATCATACCGCGATCGCGTCCCCAAAACGCGCTGCAATCTCTGCAATATGTCCGGGTGCAAGGCTGGCAATGCCTTAGTTAAACATTTCAGTAATGATGGCCTGATAGCGATCGCGCACAACCGGGCGGCGAATTTTTAGGGTTTGGGTCATCATGCCGTTATCCATTGAAAAGGGTTCCAAAATCAGTCGGAAAGGGCCAATGCGATCGTCTGCCCGATACCCTGGGCGATTTTGGACTTGCTCGGTGAGTTCTTTGCGGAAGAGGGTTTGCACGCTCCTGTCATCCAGCGATAGGGGCGATCGCATGGCTGCATCCTCCGCCTTTTCCAGCGCCACTGGCACATCCAATGTTTTGCCCTGCTGAGCGGCCCAGCGCTCCAGCGCATCTAGATTCGGTACAATCAGCGCTCCCACCGATCGCTGATCCTGCCCTACCAGCATAATTTGGTCAATATATGGACTGCGCACACAGGCATCTTCAATCGGCTGGGGTTCAATGTTTTCGCCATTGGTTAGCACGATGGTGTCTTTGGCGCGACCGGTCAACACCAAATGCCCATTGGTTGTTAGATGACCCAAGTCGCCCGTATCAAACCAGCGATCGCCATCAATCGCCTTAGCCGTTGCCTCGGCATTTTGGTAATAGCCCTGCATCACCTGCGGCCCACGGGCCAGCACTAAGCCGCGATCGCCCACAGGCAACGGCTCTCTCGTTTCAGGATGGACAATGCGAATTTCGCTGCCGGGGATGGGCTGCCCGGCCGATCCCCGCAGATTGTTCCAAGGTCGCCGCCCTGTCAGCACGGGAGCGGTTTCGGTTAGCCCATAGCCTACCAGCACGCTCACACCAATGATTTCAAAAAAAGTATCTAGATGTTTGGCCAGCGAGCCGCCGCCGCTGATGACCTGCTTAATTTCGCCGCCGGTCGCTTCCCGGATTTTGCCGTAGACGATGCGATCGCCCAGTTTGTGTATCGGCCAGCGTAACAGCGCTTCTAGCCCAGCCAGCACCTTCTCGGTTCCCGATGGATCGAGCTTCTCCAGATTTAAGTGATTAAACGTGCGCCTAGCTACCACATAGCGCTCGCTGTTGCTGAGGAAAAAACTGATGAGCGCTTGGCGGCTGGCAGGCTGTTCCCGCAGATTTTTTTGGATACCTTCATAAATGGATTCCCACAGGCGCGGCACGCCCACCATAAAGTTCGGTCGGAAAGTTTTCAGGTCTTTTTTGACATGGCGCAAAGTAGTGTAAACCTGAGTGCAGCCCTGAGACAGCAAGAAATATTCGCAGGAGCGTTCGTAGGCGTGCCACGTCGGCAAAATACTCAAGACGCGATCGCCCGCTTTCGGTTGAACCACTACTCCCAAGGTTTGCACCTGATGTAGCAAATTGGCATGGCTCAGCATCACTCCCTTTGGGCGGCCCGTCGTTCCAGAGGTGTAGAGCAACGTAGCCAAATCTTCAACCTGGGTGTCAACGGGCTGCACCGTCCGCTCTCGGCCCAACTGCTCTAAGGCGGCAAAGTTCAGCACCTTCAGTCCGAGGGTGTCAGCGGGCACGTCTTCATCAGTGAGCAAGACAATAAACCGAATGGGCAGCTCGCCAAGCTTGGCGCTCAGTTTGTTGAAGGTTTCTAAATTTTCGATCACCAGGCCAGTGCTGCCGCTGTTTTGCAAAATGAATAGCAGTTCGTCGGGGGCAGCGGTCGCACCCCGCACCACGTTGACACCGCCTGCCAGCAGAATGCCTTGGTCGGCTATCAGCCAGCGGATGCTGTTGTCGGCAATGAGACCAATGCGATCGCCCTTTTGCACGCCCAACGATTGCAGTGCTGCCGCACAGGTCTGAATGGCCTGATAAAGCTGGGCATAGGTCGTCTTAACTTCGGGGGACTGATGCGGGTCATGCAATGCGACCAGTTGCTCTGCACCCGGACGTTGAGCCGCGATCGCCCAAATTTCGGGAATGGATCGCACAGAACGGTAATCGGTCACAGACGACAGCCGAGCCTGATCGTCTGCACTAAACTGGTAAGGCGCAGGGGATGAAACCACGGGATACTTCTCCTAAAAAGCAACAGCAACTCATGTCTGGGCGGTTGCCCACTCCGTCGATGGGCCGAATCTAGAACGGGTGGCACAGTGTGATTAGCTTAGGCTGACCGTTGGGCGCGATCGTCCGTTTTGTAGACAGAATATTGATTGTCTTGCGGGGAGCGGTGCATGTCAGGATTTTTGATGGTACGGGTACAGCCGACGCCATCAAAAATCCTGACCACTAGAGGACAACCTGGCGGATGGTTGGGATGGGGGCGGTTCAGTGATTGTGGCAGGCTGAACGCTGGGCGTTTGCATGAAGGGTGCGGAAACACGATACAACTAAAGACGGAGCCGCCGAGCGCTTTGGGTTCAGTGCGGCGGCTACGGTTATTATCTACAAATTTTTGAGGATTAAGACGATGCCCCGTGCAATTTGGAATGATGTGGTGATTGCAGAGAGCGATCGCTGTGAAGTCGTAGACGGCAATCAATACTTTCCGCCAGACTCAATCAAGACAGACTATTTCAAGCCAACCGATCGCCAAACGGTTTGCTCTTGGAAAGGAACCGCCAACTACTACACCCTAGAAATGGATGGCAAAACGGCTCAGAATGCCGCTTGGTACTATCCTGACCCCAAAGATGCAGCTCAAAATATCAAAGGTTATGTAGCGTTTTATCGCAACCACGTCACCATCGAAGCCTAGACGATCTTGAGCCATCCCTGGCTTTGAACATTAACCGGATGTAGGCGATCGCGTCCCGTAAAACCAGGATGGCTCACCCCCGTCATAGATTTTGCTGCTTTCTACAGCACAATCCGGGGCACACTATAACGATGGGGATCACTAATGGGGATCACTAAAACAATTAAAGGCGGTGCCGCCCTGCTGAAATGGTGCGGGGTTTGATACAATTCTGCTGAATCTTGCCCCCATCAGACTTACGCCCCGCCGATCAAATCGAGGATTCGTTGGCAGATTCCCGAATGTAAACGTAAACCCTCTCATCAAGCTTTCTAATCAAGCCTTGCCGCCTGTGCAAGTGATCACGCACCCTCTAACGCCGGAGCCTATGTTACTGGACACGCTACCCGATCCTCCTGTTGCTGATGGCATCTGCCCACGTCGGGCACGGTTGCAAGTCGATCTCATTTTGCTGTCGATTGAAGCACTGGATTTAGCTGGCTCTGAGGCCATCCTCAAAACGGCCAAAGAATTGGGACTTCAAGACATTGTGAAAAACCGAGTCATGCTGTGGCGGCTGCGCAGCACCAATCCCTTCCGCCGCAACAGTCAGCGTCGCCCCCTCAGCTTGGCGGAAGGTAAAGCCCTGGTGTTGATTGCCTGCCATTTGTCCCGGCGATTGACGGTTATTATCCGTCAGCTTTTGCTAGCCGAGCAGCAGCTACGGGAAAAACAGCTATCGTATCAGCATAGTTTTCGGCTGTCGGACTATTTGGAGCGATTTCGGGCCCATTTTCGATCGCGCATGAACCCGAAGCGGGCGGGCGTCATGGCCTACGATACAGATGAAAAGCTAAATGAACTTGCACTGACTCTGCTAGGGCAACTGCTATTTTGCACCGGTACGTCTGGAACTCAGCGCCTTTGGATCAGTGTGTTTGATGGGGAAGTTGCATGAGTATTCAGCGGAAATACAGTTTGCCAAACTGCACGCTTATTTTGGATGGATGGGGCAATGATATCGCTCTGACTGAGGATACGACCGGCGGGCGGCCGCTGCTGTCCATGCTCACCAGTTTTGAGTGCCGCTTCCAAGGGTATGAGCAACCGATTAAAGGCGGTCGAGAATTTTTTGAACAGTTCATTACAACGGTGAGCGCCTATGCTCAGCAGTTTTTGAGCGGCGTGCCCCGCGATCGCGATCGCAGCCCTCTACCCAAGCCAGTTGTCATTGAGCAACTGTCGGACAATACCCACCGCATGGTTATCAATCCGCAAGCGCTGAAAGACGATCCGTCTCAGGCATCACTGCAATTTGATTTAATGACGGTGCAGTTGTTCGATTTAGTGGAAGCGATCGATCAGTTCTATGCCGATGTGCAAACCCTGCCTGACTTAACCCTGGCTCTGGCTCCTATTTCTAGACGGCAAACGGCCCCGGCTAAACCCATGGCTCAGCGGGTAGTGCCAGCCGCGATCGGCGTTTCCGGACTGGCCGCCGCCGCGATCGCTCTATTCTTTGTGCCTGTTCCTGAATTCCGCCCTACCGAACCCGACCCCGAAACGACTAGCGATGTGCAAACGGATGGTGCAGTTGACGATGCACCGAACGGCTCTGCTCCGCCGGATACTGAATCTGAGTCCGATAGTTCGGCGGCTGACCGTTCGGCGGCTGACAATTCGGCGGCTGATAGTTCGGCGGCTGATAGTTCGACGGCTGATAGTTCGACGGCTGATGGGGCTGCCCCGCTATCGGCTGATGATGCGATCGCCGAAGCGCTGTTTGTGCAAGCGCCGCTGTTGGTCGATTCAGCAGTTGTTGATCGGCTAATGACCGATTTGCAGCAAACGCTGCTAGCTGAATGGACGCAGGCGTATGACTTTGAATCAGACTTAGTGTATCGCTTAGCAGTGGCAGAAAACGGCGATATTCTAGGTTACAAGTATGTCAACGATGCCGCATTGACCTATGTAGATGAAACGCCATTGCCGGATTTGCAATACAACCTGCTGGAACCGGAAGCGGCTGCCCAAGAACCTGTGGCGCAGTACCGAGTGGTCTTTACCCCGGCGGGTGCAGTGGAGGTAAGCTTGTGGCACGGGCGCATACCAGAGCCAGGAGAGGCTGAGAGTACGTCCGGTGCAGCAGTGGAGTTGGGCCCAGAAATTACCGACTCCGATCGCCTCGCTACGATGAATTTTGAACTGTATGACCTGCTGTTGGATCAACTGGAAGACCTCGATGAGGATGAGCTAAGTGGGGAGCTGAGCTATCGCGTTAATATGACTCCGGATGGCGTAGTGGTGGATTATGAACCGCTGGATGATACCGCCGCTGAATTCCTCACGACTACGGGGATTCCTGAACTGTCAGAAGAGGCTACGGCCAGCGATCGCCAGTCAGAACAGGGGCAGTTTCTAGTGGTCATCACTGGGGCAGGCGTGCTAGAAGTCAGTCCGTGGCGCGGATTCTAACCCTCAATGGTTGATGCTTTGACTGTTCAAGCGGCGATCGCCTGCAATATGGGCTAGGTTGAACAGTGGTGTGTGACTGATGCGCAATTCATCGCCATTGGTGATTCACTTTGATCTTCCATTTTTCCAGAGTGATGACAAACGCAGAAATTACAGCCCTCTTGACCCAATTGTTTGGAGATGCGGCGCAGGTTGTGAGTGAATTGGCATGGCAGGTTGAGGCCGGGCCATCTCGGTTATTGGTTCTACTATCAGAAGATGGATCGTGGCTGCGGGCATTAATTTCGATTGCCCCATCTAAGGATGCTGAACCCTACCTGATGCAACTGCTCGAAGCCAATTTTGATGCGACTCAAGAAACCCGCTATGCTCTCTATGAGCAAGTCCTGTGGGGTGTCTTTCAGCATGAGCGCCAAACCCTGACTCCTGAAGACTTTGAACGAGCGATCGCCCGCCTGGTTCATCTCCAAGAAAAAGGGTTGGACGATAGTTTTAGCCAACTGGCTGAAACCCAGATTAAGCAAATTATTGCGGCTGCCAAACAAAAGGGACAATCCCTAGCGGATACACTGCAAACCCTAGAGCGATTCTATGAAGAAGGAGTGATGGGCGATCTATCTCAAGACGCAGGCCAACGGCAATCTGTTTTAGCCGCTTGGCGCTATCAGCTTGAACGGCTCTGGAATACAGTAGATTAGCAAGGTTTCGCTGTTGATTGCGAATTGTCTCCAGTTCATTCTTTTGAAATTATGCATGGTCTAATCACAGTTGCCGATCTGCCCAACCTGTCTCTTGGCAATGGGCTGCTTGAACTGCCGGAAGCTAACGGCATTGGTGGCAATCTCGAACAGTTTTTACTGGTACTGTCTGTATCGTTGAGTGTGGCGACTCTATCCCGCGTGTTTAGCTGGTTTCGCCAAACGCCCTACACCCTGCTTCTGGTGATTGTGGGGTTAGGGCTGGCGCTGGTGGATGTGCGGTTAGTGAACCTGTCGCCAGAGTTGATTTTGTTGATTTTTCTGCCGCCGCTGTTATTTGAGGCGGGCTGGAATCTGAACTGGAGCTATCTTAAAAAAGATTTGGTGCCCATTTGCCTCTATGCGATCGTGGGCGTGATGATTTCGGTGCTGGGCATCGGCTTCGGGTTGGCAGAATTTGCGGGCGTGCCGCTGGCATTCGCGCTCCTGATTGGGGCTAGTCTCTCTGCGACCGATCCGGTGTCGGTGATTGCCCTATTTCGGGAGCTTGGCGTGGGCAAACGGCTGACCGTGCTGATGGAAGGGGAAAGCCTTTTTAACGACGGGGTGGCGGTCGTGGCGTTCACGTTGCTGTCGGGGCTGGCGCTGGGAACCCAGGATAGTTTTGTGGTGCCGGTGGCGCTGGCCCAGTTCCTCACGTTTGCGGGGGTAGGGATTGGCGTGGGCAGCCTCATCGGGTTTGGCATTTCATACCTAACCCAGCGGTTTGACCTGCCGCTGGTGGAACAGTCGCTTACGTTGGTAGCCGCGTACGGAACCTATTCGATCGCCGAGAATTTTGGTGGTTCTGGCGTAATTGCGGTTGTTACGGTAGGGCTAGTGCTGGGCAATTTTGGTTCACGCATTGGCATGAATCCGCGCACGCGGCTGATTGTGTCAGAGTTTTGGGAGTTTATCGCTTTCTTTGTGAACTCTATTATATTTTTGCTGATCGGCGACCAAATTCGGTTTTCTAGCCTGAGTGAAAATATCCTACCGATCGCCATTGCCATTGCGGCGCTGCTGCTCACGCGGGCGGCTGGCATTTATGGGCTGGGCGCAGTGAGTAATGCGATCGCCCAGTCTAATATTTCGGTTAAAGATCAGACGGTGCTGTGGTGGGGCGGGCTGCGGGGGTCAGTATCGATTGCTCTGGCGCTGAGTGTGCCGGATGATTTGCCAGAACGGGAGTTAATTATTGCGACGGTGTTTGGGGTGATGCTGTTCACGTTGTTGGTGCAAGGACTGACGACCCAACCGCTGTTGAAGCGCCTTGAAATGCTGGGGAATCAACCGCTGCAACAGCAGTATTTCCAGTCGGTCGCCCGTCGGATTGCCCTCAGTCGCGTCCTAGCCTACCTGTCAGATATGGGCGATCGCCGCGAACTCGATCCTGAATTTTGTCGCTATCAAATTGCACTAGTTGAAGGGCAGCTCAAAAGTTTGCAAGATGGCATCCAAAAATTACAAAGCCAGCATCCTGAATTTAAAGAACTGGCTACTGAGCAATTGCGGGAAGATTTGCTGGCGATCGAAGCGGATACCTATGCCGAACTGATTCGCTCCGGGCGGCTGAATGAAAAGCTCTCACCCCTGTTGCAGGATGTATTGGTCGAGAGCGAACCGAAAGACCAATAAAGTCCGGTTGATTTTAATTCCGGCAGTCCTCTGTTGGTGAGGACTTTGGCAGGTGCGGGCATCGCCCACACCTGCCAAAATTCTTACATGAATACCACTACTTTAATTCCGAATCGAAATCCGCATTTCGGCCAGCTTCAAACAAATGGCAGCATTGACGCGGGCTTTGAGAATATTGCGGGCGTAGTAACTGCTGCGGTCTAGCTCATCGCATAGGGTTTCGTAGTTTGTAAATCGATGTCTGAGAAAATCCACGAGCGCATTAAATGTAACCGGCTGACGGTTGTCTGCATTGATCGTTTGGTAATGCTGTTTAGCGGCGCTCTCGATGTGTGAAGCGATGGGAAATTTCTGAAGTTCGATCGCGGCAAATCGCGCAAACTTTTGGTCGCTCATTTTGGGTGGACGGGAGAAAAAGGAGGGGGGTGGGGTGGGTGTTAAGTCATCTATCTGTTGGCGCGTTTCCGCTAACTCGGCCTGAAGGTCGGCATTGGCGGCTTGTGCCTCTGCTAATTGCGATCGCACCTGTTCCAGTTGTTGATGCAAGTTGTGCTGCCCGTCGAGAAGGCGATCGCGATCGTTGATGGCCATTTCCAACGATGCTTTCGCCTCCTGCGCCTCCTGCGCATGGCGATCGCACTGACTCACATAAAAATCATGTTCGTTTTTAGCTTGCTCTAACTGCGTGGAGAGGTCACGGATGGTTTGGTGTGCGGTGTGAAGCTGTTGCGCAAGTACGGTAGTTTCTTGCTGCTGTCGGGTTTGCTCTTCCGCTAGCGTGGTTAGGCGGTGCCGCGTTTTTTCGAGTTGGTCAGTGAGTAGGTTAACCTGATCGGTCGCGGTTTGTTGGTGGTATGAACTGTCTTGCAGTTGTTGCTGAAGTTCTGCCTCTCGGTTCTGGGCACGGGATTCTGAATTTGCTAAGGTGCGCTTATGCCAGTTGACCGTTTGCTGAAGGGCTTGGTTTAGCGTTGATTGCCGGTAGAGCCAGAGGGTTAGCCCGATCGCGACCAGACTCAACAACACAACCGCGTGTTTCAGGCTTAGCCATGATGCGATCGCCACCACACCGACCGTTCCCAACACTAGACCAACATACTTGAGCCAGGGGGAGAACGACGGAAGGTGGGATGAGGATGTCATGATGTACTCCGGTGGAGGGTGAGGAACTGAGCGCTCGCGGGAAGACGAATCATCAGCCGAATGAGTCTCTTCAAGTCTCTTCAATCGTTATGCCAGCCATGATTATTGGTAAGGTTCCCGTATTAGCACTGTGAGTAACAACACTGCCGTACTTAACACCATAATATCTGACCCGAAGGCTCAAACGGCTCTCAAGTGGACTGCCGAACTTAGTGTAGAACCATTATTGTGACGCTTGCTCTTATCCTTATTCTCAGCATTGGTGCGATCGCCCTTGGCATACTGTATGGGCGGGGCGCATTTCGACCGCTCCAGCACTACCATCTTGTTGGGTTTCCTGACCCTGCTGCTGCCAACTTTGGCCCAACCCTCGGCGCGCTGACGGATTCGCTGCCCTCCAGCGGGCAAATGCAGCATATTTGGACAACGGCAGAAGACATCCAGCAGGCTCGTCTTAGGGCAATTCGATCAGCCCGATCGCTCATCCAGTTTGAAACCTTCTTTGTTACGCCGGGAAAGCGGGCCGATGCCTTTGCCGATGCAGTGATGGAACGGGCCCAAGCCGGGGTAACGGTGCAATTATTATTTGACCACCATGGCAGTACGTCCATGCCCGATCGCTACTGGCAGCAATTGCGCGATGCGGGAGTAATGCTTCAGTTTTTTAACCCGCTCTGTTGGCGATCGCCGGTGGATTATCTGTCTCGTACCCATCGTAAGCTACTGTTGATCGATCAACAGTCGGCATGGGTCGGCGGTGCAGGCATTTCTGATTTATGGGATTACCAACCCAAGAGCGATCGCCCCATAGGCTGGCTGGACATCGAAGTTCAGTTTAGTGGCGCAATGGTGACGGTTTTATCAGGCTTATTTTTGCAACACTGGCTGGATACGGGCAGCGTGGTTAATCTGCACCACTATCCGCTCACGCCTGCCACAACGCTGCGCCCTATGCCGTTATGGATTACGTCAGGGGAAGATCCGACCCATCGCAATTCTCCGGTGCGATCGCTCGTACAGGCCAACATCTTAGCCGCTCAACATCGATTGTGGATTGCCAGTCCCTATCTGTTGCCCGATCCGCCATCCTGTCAATTGCTGGGCGATGCGGTTCAGCGCGGGGTCGATGTTCGACTGCTGACCATGGGCGATCGCAGCGATAAGCCCTATGTCTACTATGCTGCTCGCGAGCGGTATGCGGCCCTGTTGGAGCGTGGCGTTCAGATTTTTGAATACCAGCCGAGCATGATGCACGCCAAACTAATGCTGCTGGATGATCAATGGGTCAGTATGGGTAGCGCCAATCTTGACCCCCGCAGCTTTTTCCGCAATGACGAAATTAATATTTCGACTCAGGAACCCGCGCTCGTTAGGGCGATCGCAGACTTTTTCCAAACCGCCTTTGAACAAAGCCATCTTATCTGCCGCCAGCATTGGCAACGGCGATCGCACTGGCAGCGCTGGTATGGTCGCAGTATGTTGATGCTGTATTGGCAACTGTAAATAACACAGCCTGTACTCCAGAATTCTAGTGCCTTACCCCATCAAAATAACATTATCAATCACATGAATAATGCCGTTGTCGGCCTCTACATCTGCCATCACAACCGTGGCATTTTTAACCTCAAAGCAGTCATCGGTCACATTCAGGCTAATGTCTGCCCCTTCAGCCGAGGAAATCGTGTCGAGTTTTTGTAAATCTGCTCTAGTGTATTTACCTGGAACAACGTGATACTTGAGAATGCGGCCCAACTGAGGCGGATTTTGCACCAGCGTTTGCACCGTTCCCGGCGGCAGTTTTGCAAAGGCATCGTCAACGGGCGCGAAGACAGTAAACGGCCCAGGGCTTTGCAATACCTCAACGAGATCGGCAGCTTGCACGGCTGCAACTAGGGTTTTAAATGCGTCGTTACCTACAGCGATTTCAACAATGTTTGGCATGGCTGGTTTGGATGCAATTGCAGATAAATTGATTAAGTCATGAAACCTGTCGGGGGCGATCGCCCCCAACGCGATCGGGCGTCCAGCCTTTGAAATAACTGGCAAAGCCACAGTCTGGTGCAGCGAGGAACGATAAACGCTCAATACCTGATCCTGATGCCAACCCTAACGATAGTCTTGGCTTTGAATATTCCGCAAACGGGCTTCCGGGCGCAGGAACCGATCCATCTGTGCTTCAAAGAATTTGCGGTTAGCCATGCGATGAGCCGGGTTCGGATCATCGAGCGGATACAACAGCGCGGTTCGCAGCGCCTGAATCACGGCCGAAGTCACGTTATACATCGATCGCTGAAAGGTAATGCCTAACTGAATCAGCATATCATCCTTACCTCGGCAATACTGCTGATAATACTCCTCAAGATAGGGCGGCAAGAAGTGCAGCATATCTTGCATTAGCAACGTTGGCGGAATCCCGGCGCTACCCACCGGAAACACATCTGCGTAGAGAATGCCGTAGTGGAAATCTACCTGATCCTGGGGCACTTGACCGGCCTGGGCGTTGTAGGACTTCGTACCTCGAAACGGAGCGGTGCGATAGAACACGGCTTCCACGTAGGGCAGTGCCGCATCATAAAGCCACATAAAGCCCTTATCTTTGGGAATAATTTCGTAGCATTCGCCATCGATGTAAACATGGTGATACATCGGACGACCCGAAATGGCAAAGATGCCGTTGACCAAGAAATCCATCGCAGCAGGCACACCTGAGAAGCCGCCTTCATCGTAAATATCCGACATCTCAAAGAAGACCGGAGCCATCACTTCCCAGAACAGCCCTAGGTTTGAGTAGTAGGACAGTTGTCGTACCTGCTCATAGAACATATCTGGGAAGAGCTTGTAGAGACCCAGCATCAGCGGGTTGCCCTTAAAGTAGGCTTTGATGGCGCGATCGCAGTTTTGCTTATATTCATCTGTGTCGAGGAAGGCATCAAAGCGGTTGTGCGGCGCGTACATCTTGCGATGCCACAGCATAGCCCGCATACATTCCTCTGCGAACTCCATATTGATGCGATCGTGCCAGAGGTGATGGAACAGCTTAGGCAGCTTCGTTTTGACTTCGCCCTTTTCCATAAACTCCAGCAGTTCGGGATGGGCTGTTGCTTCACCGCGCCAAATGCGCAAATCGGCATCGTCACCCGCATAGTGGTTATGCAGATCGAGATATTCTTGGGGCAAGAAATACTTGAAGGCTGGCAGCGGATTCAAGAATACCCGTTCTGCAATGTAAAGCAGATCCCGCCAGTAAAAATCCATCGGCACTGCATAAGCCTTGTAGATGCCAATGATTTGCATCAGGTTTTCTGGCGTGTCGGGCAGCATCGAACCGCCTGCCTCTAAGCGATGGATCACATCGGCAAAAGGGTGGCTAGAGGGTGGAATAATCGGGATGTTACGTTCAGGAGCGGCAACAGTCATCGTCGTTTCTCCAATCTATTCAACAACACACTACAGGGTGATTAAAAAGCACTATGGGTCAGAAGAGAATTCGTCCGATCGCGCTCTGTGTTTTTCGACAGGGCGATCGCGTTTTGCTACAGCGCAGCTACGATCCAGTCAAAGATGAATGGTTTTATCGTCCGTTGGGAGGCGGCATCGAATTTGGGGAATCCAGCCAAGAGGCAGCCATTCGAGAGATTCAGGAAGAGTTGGGCACGCAGGCGGCGCAACTAACTCTGTTGGGGGTGGTGGAAAATCGCTTTGTGTTTGATGGCAAGCCGGGACACGAAATCATGTTTATCTACGATGCGATGTTCACCGATGCGACGCTGTACGGACAGGAAAAGATCATGGCACAGGAAGGAGGGCGATCGTTTGAGGCACACTGGGTCAATGTCGCTGAGGTTCAACGGCAAGGTATTCCGGTGTATCCACTGGAGTTGCCAGAATACCTTGCCGCAGGCGCAGGGCATGACCCAAGCTAAGAACATCATGCTGCCAGGTGGGTAAGAGGCTGGTCATGAGGATTTCTTCGATGGTGTGAATAATGCCCATGCCGATCGCCATCCAGAGGGTGATGCCGCCGTAGCCGTAACCAAAGAGGGCGATCGCGGCGAGGAGAAGCGTCAGTCCCCAAGCCTTGGCCGTGTAGGTGTGATAGCTGGCGGGTCTGCCGTATTTTACCCAGTTCACGAACCACCACAGGCCTTGGAGTCCAAGGATAATCCACAGCGGCGTTCGGAATGCCAGAATCACGTCTCGATGGGCCATCCAGGCAGCGATCGCTACGCAGACGTACAGACCCCGGTCGGCCCAACTGTCGGCGGTGCGAAGCGCGGCGGTGCTGATGCCCAGGCGACGGGCAATGATGCCATCGAAAATATCAGACAGAACCGCCAGACTATAGAGCATCACCCAACCCAGTCCTGTCTCGCCATCCCACGCCAGCCAGATAAGAACAGGTGCGATCGCACCTCTCAACAGAACCAGCGCCATTGGTACTTGGGTTACCATTCGGTTGTCTCCAAAATTCAGTAATGGATTCACCGTAGATAACCCTGAGGGCGATCGCAGGATTCTCTGTGCCATTTCATGGATAGGCTAGTCGGCAATCACCGTAGGCTCAATCGGTTCGATCGCTACTTGCGTCAAGTTAGGAATGGCGGCCACCATCGCCGTTGCGGTCGGTTCACTCCAGCGCACTAGCCAGGTGGGTTGAACGCCTAGGAAGAGAATCAGAACCGCCAACACGATCGCGGGCGCTTTTTCCGACAGAGTGACTGTTGGGAAGTAAGCGATCGCATTATCGAGCTTACCGAAGCAGACTCGGTTCAGCAGAATGACAAAGTAAACGGCTGTTAATCCGGTTCCTGCTACCGCCATCAAGGTTGGAATGGGGAAAGTGGCATAGCTGCCCTGGAAGACCAAAAATTCAGCAATAAACCCGGCAAGTCCTGGAATGCCCGCGCTGGCCATGCCGCCCAAAATCAGCAAAGCACTCACCGCTGGTAGCCCCCGAACCGCGTTCAGCAATCCGTTTAGGACATCCAATTCGCGGGTTCCTACCTTGGCCTCAATCACGCCGACGAGGTGGAACAGGATTGCCAGGATGAGTCCATGCGCAACCATCTGGGATATGGCTCCAACTGTACTGAGAGCGGTCATTGCCGAGGCTCCTAGAAGGATGTAGCCCATGTGGCCAATGGAACTGTAAGCTACCATGCGCTTGATGTCTTTTTGGGCGATCGCTGCCATTGCCCCGTACAGGATGCTGATAGCCGCCCAGACAGCTAGATAAGGTGAAAAAATAGCCCAAGCTTCTGGAAAGAGTCCCATGCCGAAACGAATAATTCCATAGGCTCCCAGCTTCGCCAACACCCCGCCTAGTAAGATGGCTACGGGTGTAGACGCGGCCACATAGGTATCTGGCAACCAAGTATGAAACGGAATCAGCGGAATTTTGATGCCGAAGCCCACTAACAGCGTTGCCAGCAAGATAACTTGCAGACTCACGGGCAGCATTTCACCCAAGAGGGCCTGATACCCAAATCCTTCTGCACTACTAAACCAAATTAAGGCTAGGAATGCTGCCAGAATTAAAATGCCGGAGAGTGCGGTGTAAATCAAAAATTTGGTGGCAGCGTAGCTGCGTTTATCACCTCCCCAAATGGAAATCAGCAGATAAAACGGAACTAGCTCCAGTTCGTAGAACAGGAAAAATAACAGAAGATTTTGAGCTAAGAATGCGCCAGCTACGCCACCGCTCACCAAGAGCATCATTGAGAAAAATAGGCGCGGTCGCTCAACAGTGGACGGGGCACTGTAAATGGCGATCGCAGTGAGTAAGCTATTGAGCGTCACCAGCACTAACGACAGTCCATCCATACCGAGTTGGTAATCCAAACCAAGGGTTGGAATCCAAGAAATATATTCCTCAAATTGAAAGCCCGCTTGGGTTGTGTCGAACTGCACTAGCAGGACAATAGTCCAGGCGAAGGTGGCTAGGGCGATCGCAAATGCAGTCACTCGAAGCTTTGGGGCGGAAAGTCCAGCCGGAATGATGCCAATCAGGGCTGCTCCCACGATGGGAAGCCAAACTAACGTACTTAACATAGGTTTATCTGAATCTGGAACGATCAGTCATCAGGCTAAGAAACAGGGACGATGGATACCGCTATTGTCTCGCCATCTCGGTGCGGCTAGGTGAAGGACAGGCTGAGCATAGTCAAAATGACGGCAATGCCAATGGCGATTGTAAAGACATAGGCCTGCACTCTCCCTGTGTTGTTGTACTTCAATGCTTCACCGCTGAAGATCGAGGCAACGCCCACTAGGTTGACAAATCCATCAACCAAGTAGCGATCGCACCAGTCAATCACGCGGGAGAAAACATCTACGCTGAACACCACTGTGGCGCGGTAAATGCTGGGAGTATAGAAGTCGTAAGACAGCAAATCCTGCACCGATGGCACTGGCAAACGAATCGGCTTAGGAACCTTCGGATTCAGGTAGATGATGGCCCCAGCTCCAGCCCCAATCAAGGTTGACCAAATCAGTGAGGTTCCGGCCGATTCGCTCAAAACTGACCAATTCGGCAGCAGTCCTAGCCCATTCAGCACCAGTGGCAAATGGAGCGCAAAACCCATCAGCAGCGCCATTGGCATCACAATGAGCCAAAGCGGTTCCGGTGCCCGTTCCGTCATCGAGCTGGGCGTACCCCCAAACACTAGCCCAAACTCGCGCATCAGACTAAAGGCAGTTAACCCATTAACAGTTAAGACAATGGCGGCCATCACTGGATAACTGTCCCAGATGCCATCCATCAGCTTGTGGAGTGACCAAAACCCGCCAAAGGGCGGCAGAGCCACCATTGTGGCTGCACCTACCAAGAACGAAAGGGCTGTAATTGGGCGACGGCTCCACAGCCCGCCCAGTTGAGTTAAGTCTTGAGTGATGCAGTTGATGACAACGGAGCCGGAAGCCATCACCAACAGTGCCATGGCGATCGCATAAGGAATCAGAAGCAAAAATCCTGATTCAGCATTCCCTGTCCCAACTGCAATAAAGGTCAACCCCATGTAGGCACTAACGGAGTACGATAAGGATCGCTTGATGTCAATTTGGGCGATCGCAATCAGCGTACCGCCAATTGCCGTTACCGCCCCAATCGCCGCCGTTACCGATAGAGCCGTTGGCGAGAGAGACAGCACCGGCTCCAGTCTGACTAAGATCCAAGCCCCAACAGCGACCACAAGCGAATTCCGCAGAATGGTACTCGGTAGCGGCCCCTCCATGGCCTCATCCAGCCAGAGGTGCAGCGGAAACTGAGCGCATTTCCCCATGGGCCCTGCTATCAATGCCAGACAGACGAGCGTCATGGCGCTTGGATCAACCGTTGCAGTCGTTGCCCATTGCGCTAACTCATCAAAATTCCACGTACCCGCTAGCGGATAAATGGCTAGCACTCCCATCAGCAAAAATAGGTCGCCTACTCGCTTGGTCAAAAAGGCATCGCGGGCCCCAGTTACTACCAGGGACTGGTTGTACCAAATGCCAACAAGTAGATAAGTGCCCAGGGTCAAAACCTCCAAAATCATGTAGCTGAAAAACAGAGAATTGCACAGCACCAGTGCAGTCATCCCTGCTTCAAACATGGCCAATAGCGCAAAAAACCGCGCCCAAGCCCAATCTATCTCCAGGTAGCCGATCGCATAGACCTGAGATAGCAGATTGAGGGCTGTGATGACTAGGCAGGCTGCAATCGTGACTGAGGAAATCTCAAATGAAAGCGTCAGGTCTAGCCCTGCTACCTGTAGCCACGATACGGAGCCGTACTGCGCTGGCTGACCCAGAACAGCCGTAAAGGCGACGATCGCATGACCAAACGCGAAGAAAGTTGTAACTAAATTGACGTATCCTGCCGGGCGTGGCCCCGTTCGGCGAATAATTGAAGGGAACCACAAAATTGACAGGAGCATTCCCAAAAGCGGATAGCACGGAATGAACCATGCCGTTTGAGTAAGCCACTGAACCATCAGTTCTGTCCTTATGATTGTCTCAAGCCGTTGCGCTATGTCTGGTTTCATATTTTGAGCCATTTAGGCAACGCCCAGTCACTCCATGAATCGGGTGCAGAAATTAGCACATCCTATCGATGGGTTTATTTGGGTTAATCTATGAAACCATCAATCTGTATTGCAAAAAATCTATGACTCTAAGGTTAGCTTAACCTTTGGTGGCGAATCAAGCTAGATTGCGGGTTGACAAAATTCTTAATCACGTTTGAAGCATTTGCTTATGGCGGCGGGATATACTCATCCAATCGCTGTGTTGGGCAGTTGCGCTAGCTTGGATAAGCTGGGTTCAATCGGCGGTGAGGACTGACGCCATTCAAGAAAAGAGAAAGGCTGCTGTTGTTCTGGTCTAGATCAATGACGCTGCTCAGACAAGTTTGTACTGGTGTTGGGTCTGTTGGGTCAACCCAAAATGGTAACGATAGGTCGGGATTTTCGATAGTTTAGGCACAGCACATATTCTTGCTACTACTTGCCATTAGAGGACAATCGCCGATTGGCTGACTGCGGAGCCGTCGGTCGTTCACTTGGGTTGTCCTGGCTGATGCAGGGTCAGACAAGAGGCGTACTAGAATTATCTTCTACGACTCAACGGTTTTGCTGGCGGCTGTCATGGGATGTAGCTCTTGGAGGTGGGGGGCTGGTGTCACGATCGAATAATGGTTGCGCTACATTTTGTAGTGCGTCGGATATTACATCGCGGTTGGCTCATTAGCGAAGGATAAGATGGATGGCGGATTTGTCAACGGCACGGAAGCTCAAGATTTCCCAGTTACGGGCATTGGTGGCGGTGGCTGATCATCGCAACTTTAGTGAGGCGGCTTTGGAGATGGGGGTGTCTCAGTCGAGTGTGAGCCATGCGATCGCTACTCTTGAAGATGACTTGGGTGTGGTGGTGTTGAACCGAGGACGGCATGGCGCTGTGCCAACTCCCGCTGGAGAGACGATTATCATCCATGCTCGAAATGTGTTGCGATCGCTCGATGAAATGGTAACGGCGGCTAATCATGCCAAAGGGATTCAGCGGGGGCATGTTCGTGTGTCTACGTTCCGCAGTTTGGCAACTCATGTATTACCACTAGCGATCGCCCAACTCCAGCAGCAGTTTCCCGACCTGACCATTCAGATTGTGGAATGCAACAGTATGGATGAGGTTGAACAGCAGTTGCGCCAGGGGCAGGCCGAGGTCGCTGTTGCTACGTTGCCCGAAACGGAAGGATTTGAAACCTGGGAACTCTGGCCCGACCACTACGTGGCGTTGGTTCCTGCAAAATTCTTTCCAGATACGGTTCGGCTGACCTGGCAGCAACTCGCCAGCCGTCCCATTATCATTTCGTCTTACCAAGACTGTTCCCGCTGGATTGATAGCTACGTTAGGCAAGCGGAGACCTCGCTGACGATCGCCCATCGCATGAGAAGTGATTCCACTATTGTGGGGATGGTGTTGCAGGAATTAGGGTTTGGCATTTTGCCACGCATGGCAGCGGAGCCGATTCCCAATGGCGTCAGAATGTGTCAGTTGCCGGAACCACTGCACCGCACGATCGCCGTCTCGGTGTTGGCTAATGCCCTCCACACTCCAGCAACCTTTGCATTGATGACTGTGCTGAAGGCGATGCGCCAGCCATCGTTGTCGGTTGCCGGATAGTTTAAGCGGGCTGGCGGCGTTGGTGGGCTAGGTCTACCCCCAGGGCGATCGCCGCTTGAAAACTGGTGGCATCAGCGCGACCCTGTCCGGCAATATCGAAGGCGGTGCCGTGGTCAGGAGAAGTGCGAATAAATGGTAGACCAATGGTGGTGTTAACAGCGCGATCGAATGCCATAAGCTTGACGGGGATGAGTCCCTGATCGTGATATAGCGCTAGATAGGCATCGTGAGCCACTACCGGAGCCGTTCCGAACCAGGCTTGACCCGGCTTGACCCACATGGTATCCGGGGGCAGCAGTCCATCAAGTTGGGCCTGGGGATGGCGATCGCGCATATCCTGTAGCCAGCCCAGCAAGGAATCCTGTTCTTCCCGTCCTAATTGTCCCTGTTCGCCACTGTGGGGGTTCAGCCCTGCGATCGCAATGCGAGGGGTGCGGCAACCAAAGTCAGCGGCTAACGTATCTATCAATAGGTCTAACTTCAGCGTCAGCACTTCGGTGGTTAGAGCCGCAGGAACCGAGGCTAGCGGAATATGCGTCGTCGCTAGCAGCGTCCGCAGCAGCCAGCCAGTATGGGGCGATCGCGCCACAAACATCATGCCAAAGCGAGAGACTCCTGCCATTTCAGCCAACACTTCCGTCTGACCCGGATAGCGATGCCCGGCGGCGGCCCAAGCCGATTTAGCAATCGGAGCTGTCACAACTCCGTCGCAGTGCCCATCCAGGGTATGGGCGATCGCTGCCCGCAGCCAGTGAAAGCTACTGTCACCGCTGGCCGCCGACGCTTGCCCTAGAGTGATCTGTCGCCGCACATCTGCATCCAACGCCACTTCTACCAACGGCACCGCATCCGGGTCTAACGCCACCTGTCCCGCCGCTCGCAGTTGGTCGTAGGTATGGGTCAGCACCGCGCGATCGCCCACCACCACCATCGATTCGCGCTGAGAAGGGCTGAGGGCGGCTAGTGTTTTTAGGATAATTTCGGGCCCGATGCCCGCTGGATCGCCAAGTGACAGCGCCAACCGAACCGGGCGATCGGCTTTGAGGGCAGGGCTGGATTGAGGAACGGATGTTTGCAGTCGTGACATGATGCACCGTCAAAAATTCTTACATGAGTCCCGCCCAATGTCTGCACCAGACTGTTCACCCGTTGGCAATGGATCAGTGAGCGGCTAGGGCGATCGCTCAATGATGATACAGATAGAGCTAACCATCTAGCATCCTTCCCAATCACAGAGCCAAACTCAGAGCCAAACTGCCTTAGAATACTCTAGACAGACATTGAACGCTCCAATGGTGACGGCAACCAACGGCGTATGATGTTCACCGAATCAGTCGGACAAAGCCATGCCGCCCGTTGTTCTGCCGCACCAGAGCTATCATGACGCATTTAGGGAGACATCCAATGGGAAGCGAATTTTACAACGCCATTATTTTGTCATTCACGCTCATTTTAGTGGGATTAGCGATGGGGTTCCTGCTGCTAAAGCTGCAAGGAGGCGAATAGAGCCGATTAGATCTAGGGATGAGTTGGACAAATGCCGCGATCGCGGTTGGTGCCGAGTCTGCCATTGCCCACTAGGTTACATTTATTCACGACAGCTATCAGCCAAGTGCATCACTGATACGGCTGTGTTCTGATTGATCCCTAGAGCCTTACTTTATGAGAAAAGGAATCACACTTTCTGATAATATCTTATAAAAAGTTAACGTTCTGTAGCTGAGATTGAACCCCTCATGAGCTTATTGATTGTTGGTGCCACTGGTACGTTAGGAAGACAGGTCACCCGTCGCGCCCTTGATGAGGGATATGAGGTTCGTTGCCTGGTTCGGAGTGCCCGCAAAGCCGGATTCTTAAAAGAATGGGGGGCAGAGTTGGTGCCGGGAGACTTGACGCTGCCGGATATGCTACCGGCCGCCTTTGAGGGAGTGACGGCAGTTGTGGATGCATCAACGACCCGCGCTACCGATTCCGTTCCTATGCATCAAGTGGACTGGGACGGCAAAGTAGCGCTGATTCAGGCCGCCAAAGCTGCAAACGTTGAGCGATTCGTGTTTTTCTCAATTTTGGATGCAGAGCAATATCCAAACGTGCCGCTAATGAACATGAAGCACTGCACGGAGTTGTTTTTGGCAGAGAGCGGCATTCCTTACACGGTCTTGCGCCCCTGCGGGTTCTTTCAGGGGCTAATCGGTCAATACGCCATTCCAATTTTGGAAAAGCAGGCGGTTTGGGTCATGGGCAACACGTCGCCAATTGCCTACATGGACACGCAAGATGTCGCAAAATTTGCGGTGAAAGCGCTGCAAGTACCCGAAGCGGTCAACTGTACGCTACCTGTGGTGGGAAGTCGCGCTTGGAGTGCTTACGAAATCATTCGAGTATGTGAGCGGATGTCTGGGCAAGACGCTAAGATTACCCGAATGCCGATTGAATTGCTGCGCGTCATTCGTCGTGTGGTTTTGTTTTTTGAGTGGGGGTGGAATGTTGCCGATCGCCTCTCGTTTGCGGAAGTCATTGGGTCTGGTCAGCCGATGAATGCTTCAATGGACGAGACATACACCATCTTGGGTATGGATGCGAGCGAAGTGGGTACATTAGAAGACTATTTGAAAGAGTACTTCAGCCGCATTATGAAAAAGCTGAAGGAGCTGGAATACGAGCGAGAGAAGCGGCTCAGAAAGAAAAAGAAGCGATCGCCCTTCAAGACACCGAAGTCATAGGCTGGCCCATGGCTGAGTAGGTAGACAATGGGTTTGCCATCGCACCGTGGTGTGTCAGGATAGGACAATTAGTGTTGAGTATGGAGCCATATTGGGCACTATCGAGCAATAGTTGCCCCATGAAGCAGGTCTGAATTTTTTTACGGTGGTTGGGGCATCAACCGCCGCACCGGGAGGCGACGTAAGACGGG
>CAYSIR010000018.1:0-29948 GCA_964431105.1 uncultured Leptolyngbya sp.
CTAAGTCTGGTGTTCTAAGTGTTGTGTTCTAAGTAAGATGGCTGCCATAGCAATCCTATTTGGATTGTGAGAAGGATTCCTGCGGAATCCTTCTCACAACAACCATTCTCACTTCACAACTCATTTAGGATTGCTATATGCGGGAAGTGTTGAAATATACGAGATGGAGCCAGCGGTCATAGAAGGCATCCGTGCATTCAGCAATTCTCATTTTTGATTTTGTTGGATTTTGGTAGGCATTCCGAGATTTAGCATGGGGAAGATGCTGTTCTGGAATTGATGACGTCTACCTCCCACACAGATTCGATCATTCTCACACTGAGAATGGCGGCTGTGCCTTGCTAAATCCGTGCATAGACGAGAAAGGAGTGCTATTGTTAAGTTGTGTAAAAAATATGAGAAGTCTACTGGGGTCGCCTTCAGCGTAATCCGGTAGGATGTTTTTGAGCGCCAGTAGTTGACTGGGCAGGTGGGAAGCAGCCATTTGGCTAGAACCCAAATTATTTGAAAGTAACACTAGCGATCGCACCATAGTTATGCTTAAAGGATCGATTCTAAAGCAACTCAAAGATGCTCACAATTCTGATGACCCGCGCAAGCGACCGCTGAACTTCGGCGTGTACTACAAAAATACCTTGGTTGCTTTGTGCCATGCCTTGGAGGACTCGATTTTGGAGTCTGATGTATCACCGCTGGTGATTACAGCATTCCAGCAAGGGAAATGGTATCTCGAAGAAGCGGATCGCTATGCTGACATTGCGGGTCAATCTCAGCAAGTTGTGATTATGGCTGCCGATGATGCTGGATTTGCCGAGCATCCAACCAGCCAGCGCTCGAACGTGGCATTGGTAGCACTGGATGAAGCCGATGCTGTCTCTCAAGAGTGGCACTTAATTATTGTGTCGCCTAGTTACACTGCGATGGTGCTGTGTCAGGAACTTTCAAGGTCAGATTATGGCGCATTGGGGTTGCCACAAACGGATCTAGAACGTAAGTTTTACGGGTTTTGGACATTTGAGCCAAACTTGGTCATCGAAACGGCGGAAATGGCGATCGCTCACATTCAGCGCTACAACTCCGATCTGCACCGCCATCTCATAGACCGACTGCAGGCAATTGTTCAGCCGCTTAGTGAATCAGAACCCGCTAGTCCAACTTCCTTCAACATCGGCGGCGTGGTGTCGCGGGTTGTTGACTACCTTCGTGTCCATCAACAGACCCTTGATCAAGCGTCATTCTTAACCGGGCTACAGGTGCGGCATCGGCATCGCAGTTTGGATCAGAATCTGACCTCAAATGAACTTCAAGCGTTTTTGCGGGTAGCTCAACTGATGGATCAGGCAGATTTGAGCAATCCCATGTCAGGCGCAGAGGTCGCTACTTTGGCAGAGGCAATGGGGCAACTGCTGGATCTACCCGCTTGGCAGCTTCACCGCCTGCGGTTAGCTGGGTTGCTGCATCGGCTGGCATTCCTCTACGCCGATCACTTTGCCCTAGATGCGCAGGAAATGACGGTTCCTGTGGAGACAGATGATCGGCTGCCGCTGACCTGTTCGCTGCTTCCCGGTGTTCAGGTATTGCGCACTATGCCTCGCCTCCGTGCGATCGCTACAATTCTGGCTCATCAGACTGAGTGGTGGAATGGTACAGGGCAGCCCGCCGGCCTAGCGGGCGATGAAATTCCGCTCGAATCTCGTATCCTAGGTTTGGTGGTTGAGTTTCAGCGGCAACTGGCGCTGCACCGTCATGCTTCGTCTGATGCGGCAGCGCTGCCCTCTGATGAAGACTGGCTCCAAGCGTTCATGGCTTGCCGCACTCAGGATTGCGATCGCTGGGACCCCAAGCTGCTCGACACATTAGAGCTACTGGTCAACGGATTGCGCCACGGCTTGCAGTTGCCGATGGCCGCACCCAAAATTGCAGCGGGTTTATGGATGTTGGACTCGCGATCGGATGATAGCCCTTTGATTTTGGGTCAATCAGCCGTCGGCGCAGCGAGTTCATCCTCTACGACCTAGACCTTGCCATGAACAGCCGCTGTTCAGGACTGGGATCAGAACATTCCCGGCCGTTTCTGTGAAAGGCGGCCCATTCACAAGGGCGATCGCCCCAACCGCTCAAGCGCTTGACCTAGGCGCATCAACTGCTCAACCCTACTTCTTCAACCCATGGATCTCAACCTTGTTCGTTCAGGACAACTCAAAACGTTGGCGGGCGCAGATTTACAAGATGAAGACTTTTCAGACCTTGATTTGACAGGGGTTGATTTCTCCGGGGCCAACCTCTCCGGGGCGGCCTTCGCCAAGGCAACACTCTTGAATGCCCGACTGGATGGGGCAATGCTGATCGGATGTTCAGCGCGATCGTCTGATATGCGCGGCAACTTGGTCGGCGCAAATTTGATGCAGGCTGACCTAACAGAATCCGACTTGCGCGGCAGCAACCTTCGCGGTGCCAACCTTATGCAGGCTAAGCTCAATCGGACGGTGTTAGCAGGTGCGTTCTTGAGTGGTGCTAACTTAATGAACGCTAGCCTACAGGGGGCTGACCTGCGCGGCGCTGATCTGCGCGGTGCCAACTTAAGCCATTGTGATTTGGAAGGGGCCAACCTCAGCCAAGCGGATTTGCAAGGGGCAATCTTGCGATCGGCAAATTTGCAAGAGGCAGATGTGCGAGGAACGAACTTGGCGGGCGCTGATTTATCTAGCGCGAACTTGCTTTGTGCAGACTTGGATGCGGTTGTATTGACCGGGGCAACGCTGACACAGGCGTGCTTGGTTGGAACAACGTTGGACAATACCGATACCCAAACAGCTCCGCAGCTTGAGATGACGTAGGGTTTGAAGCGTCATGGCAGTCTGCGATCGCAGTATCCATTGACCAAAAGCGATAGGTTTCAAGCCCCGCACGTCAGGTCGGGGAGGATGTTAATAACCTTTACTAGCGTCAATGGCGTTATACATTGGCGACAGGTAGACTATGATTTTTGTACGACCCCTGCGCCATAGATTACTCGCTGAGCAAGCAGCGGCCTTGGGAAGAATTTGCGATGATAGATTGGGATGCGATCGCTGTCTCAGCAATTGATTCCTGCATGATGCTGTTCTAGCAACGAGCGTCGTCTGCCGCATCATTAAAACCTGCTTGCACCAATGGCCGCAGACCCGCTGGTGGTGAATGGTTTGACATCAAACTTCTGAAACCCGCCCTTCGATTGCTAGAAATTTATAGGCAAGCCAGCCCGATCGCTGCCTAACTTGGGTCACTGCCCCAGCCCTGTCCATCTGCTCATCGAACTCACGTTGGTTGTCCATGTCCCTGTCTGAGATTCCCTGTTTATCCCTTGTGATCACTCGTCTGACGGCTGCGGAGTCAGGGCACTATGCATTGTGGGTGATTAATGCTCCCTATCCAAGCGGCTATGTGCATCACGATCGCCTCTGGACAATGGCGCTAACTAAAACATGGGAAACATGGCAAGGACTGTTTTCATTACGGGGACTGCCCTTAGTACCTCGTATTCCATCAGCCTACGAACCTGAATTGGTTGCTCAAAAAGCCGTCGATGGTGAATCTGCTGGAAAGCAAACCGGCTACACCAGTCGGTTAATGCAGCATCTGGGCGTTGAGCTGTGGCATTGGCTATTTGATGGCCCCATTCAAAGCAGCCTCGATCGCAGTCAAGGTATTGCCATTGGTCAAGGGAACCCGCTCCGCCTTCGCCTCGAAATTCGAGATCCAGAACTCACCGCCATCCCTTGGGAAATTATGCAACCCCAGGCCGGTAAGCAAGCCATTTCACTCAGCCAGCAGATTTTATTCAGCCGTACTACCAGTGATGTAGACCCTTTGCCAGCCCTGCAGGCCGAGCAATCGCTCAAAATTTTGCTGGTTTTAGGGTACGACGGTGAAGACTCAGGCAATGCAGTTATTTCTGGAACGCAGCCGCGTCAGCTAAAACTTGAACAAGAAGCGGAAGCCCTGGCCAGTTTGTTGACGCGATCGGCTGGAACCTATAGCGGTCGCGGGCAATCGGCTCCGGTGCCTTGCCATGTGACGACGCTCCTACGTCCAACGCCAGCCGACCTAACCGAGCAGCTAGAATCCGAAAGCTTTAACATTTTTTTCTATGCCGGTCATGGAATGCCAGCGCCGGATGGCGGGCTGCTATACCTCCAGAAAGAAGCTACGTTGAACGGAACCGAGTTGGCGCAGGTGCTAACCCGCTGTCGGGTTAAGTTGGCGGTCTTTAATGCTTGTTGGGGCGCACAGCCAGATCAGCAAAACCAGTATGCTATCCCCCGCAGCAGCCTAGCAGAAGTTCTGATTCATCACGGGGTTCCGGCGGTCTTGGGAATGCGAGATTCGATCGCTGACCGCGAAGCATTAAGCTTTATTCAGGTGTTTGCCCAAGCATTGGCTGAGCGATCGCCCATTGATGAAGCAGTGGCGATCGCCCGTCAGCATTTGTTGACGCTATACAAGTTCAATCAGCCAGCATGGACCCTGCCCGTTCTATACATGCATCCAGAATTTGATGGTGAACTGATCCATCGTTTGGTGGAAAATGTAACCGAAATTCCCCGGCAGTCAACCACCTGGATTAACAGCCAGCCCCCGGCGGCCTACCTGCGATTGGCCACCAAACCCGATCGCCGCTGGCCGGTACAAGGCGGCATCATGCGAGTGGGCAGCAGCAGAGAACATGGCAATGACTTGGTATTAGAAGAGCGAGGCGTGTCGCGCAAGCACGCTGAGATTTTTTGCCGGAACCGCAATGGTTCTACCCCAACCTACTTTCTGCGAGACTTCTCGCGCTACGGTACGTATATCTTGACTGGGACTGAATGGCAGCGTATACATAACCATGAAATGCCCCTAGATGCCAGTGTGAAACTGCGATTTGGCAGCTCGCAAGGGCAAACGGTGGAATTTATCATTGAGGAATGATGCCCAAAGCTGACGGATATAAGGATTTTAGAAGCCGTGTTGGTTCAAGGCCATTCCAGAAACCTATCCAATCGGTGTCTGCCCCATGCCACAATGGCAACTGGCATAGAACTGGTTCATGACCGGTAGATTCGCAATAGCGCAGATGCCTGCCTAGCCTTGATCGCAGCGTTGACCGCACCTAATGTATACCGGCAATGGTTGACAAATGGGCAGTTGTCGCTATCCATGCCAAACTGAAAAGTGTCATACTTAATGGGCTGAAAAAACGTTGGTCATGGGATGCGGAACGATGGTAACTGAAGCTGTAGATCCCGATGTTAGATTTCATAAGACCCACGCAGGAGCAGATTCATGGCAGGCTATCCAACCTCTCACGACACCACCCAACACGAATTAGACCTACTTGCCCTGTTGCTGGACGCTGACCCTGTTCAACACGCCGACGCACTTCAAGCCTATCCTTGGAATCCGGCATCGCCTCAATCGGATGCGTATTTCAATCAACTAGAGCAGGAAGCGATCGCCCTTGGCTGGTTTGATGACCTCACCCCTCATGTAGCGGCCCTCAGCCAAACCGTTGAACAACTCTGGACAGCGACATCGGCAAGTGCATCATTGACCGATCGCGTTCAGCAACTCCTAGCGGTCAATATGCCACAGCACTTAGTTGCCAACATTGTCCGCACTGCACAGCAGGTTGTGTCTAGCGGCAACACTATGGAACAGCAGCTCATTCAGTCGGTGAAGGACTGCTTTCCGGCGATCGCAGATGAAGACTGGCCGGTATTTGCCCGTCGCTATGCCTACGCAATGCGGGATGTCTCGTCCGAATCGTCCAATCTAGAGTCGATGTTATCCGACGTAGCGGCGCAGGATTGGGCAGAATTATCCGAAATGGAGCAGGTAAAGCTCGGTCTAGCGATCGCTCGATACTCCATCGTCCAGCAGCAAGCGGATGATTAATACCGCTTAAGCTCGCGGGAATGGATTCCAGCGTGGGAAAAGACAATTCATTGATCGAATCATCACCCAGGTTATGTTTATCATGGCAGGGTGATGGTTTTTTATGGCTTAATGTGAGCCGTAGTCGGCATTTGATACCAAGCCCTGGTTGAAGACACCCAAATCAGATAAGTGGTAATTCACAGACAGGAATGTAATGACTGATTTTGATTTTGGGGTATGCTTGTCCGGATTGAGTATGAGATGTTTTGACCCAGCCATCGAAACGCCAAGGGTAAAGTTATGCAAGGGTTTGTGAATCGAAGATTTAAGGGCGCTCCCATCACCCTATTGCGGACGATGGCGGCTATGGTCATCGGCGTTATCGTGTTAACCGGGTGTGGGTTACCCCAGGTTAGCGCTCAGGATCGGCTATTCCTGAATTTGTCCGTTGAGTTTCTGGGTGCTGAGGTGCTTCCCGCTACTGAATTTCAGGATAGCCCGGTGGGTGGATTGTCAGGATTGACCTACGATCGCCAGCGCGATCGCTTCTATGCCATTTCCGATGATCGCGGCAACCTAGGTTCAGCCCGGTTCTATACCCTTTCCCTCACGCTAGATGCAGCCGACAAGCATCCTGAAATCGCCCAGATTGAGGTTGAAGCCGTCACCCCATTGCAGACTCAAGCAGGCGATCGCATCGCTTCCAACACTATCGATCCTGAAGGAATTGCCCTGTCGCCGCGTCAGTCTGTATTCATATCCAGCGAAGGGGTCGCCCGTGACGGCATTCCGCCCAGCATTCAAGAATTTGATCTAGAAACGGGAGCATGGCTGAGCGCATTACCCATTCCAGAGCGCTACACGCCGCAAACCATCGACGACGAACCAAGCGGAGTTCGAGATAACCTAGCATTTGAAGCCCTCACGCTGAACCCTGGCGGTTACAGTACAGCTTGGCTGGAACCCTTTCGGCTATTTGTGGCTACCGAATCTGCATTAGTGCAAGATTTGCAGCCGGAACAGACCACCTCTGAGATCGATCGCTTTCTAACGAGCGAAGAGTCAGGCATTCAAAGTCGCAACCGATTGATGCATTATTTGGTCGGTGATGATCAGTCCACACTGATCGCTGAGCATCTCTATCTTCTGGAGCCGGACCCGCCCAATACGGTCAGTAATGGGTTAGCAGAGCTGCTAGTGATTGATCAAGCTGGACATTTTCTGAGCTTGGAGCGATCGTTTGGCTTGGCTGGCTTTGGCGCAAAGCTGTTTCAACTGGCGACGGGGGGCGCAACAGACATTTCCAGTTTGCCGACCCTAAGCAACACGATTGAGGGCATTGCGCCGATTCAAAAGCGGCTTTTATTTGATTTCAGCACGTTAGATCTAGACATGCCGCTGGACAATATTGAAGGAATGACCCTCGGTCCTCGCCTGCCGGATGGGAGCCAAAGTTTGATTTTGGTGAGTGATAACAACTTTGATGAAGCCCAAATAACTCAGTTCTTGCTCTTTCGCCTGAATCAGTTGCGCTAGTGTGAGTCGCGAAACGGTGCGATCGCATTTTATGAATCTCATCAAGGGTATGCTGTATCTAGCCTTGAACGGACTGAAACCCTAACGACCCCCAAACAACAATAGCTCTACCAGAAGGTAGAGCCTTATCATAGTGCTTCATAAACGCAGCATACTCAAAGTAAGCTACTGCTCAAAAGCTAGAGCGTTCTCATTCAGTGAAGGTGGAGTAACGAAGCACAGTGTGCGATCGACTGAAATGAGAGGCCTCATCAGGCGCGATCGGCCTTAAAGATACTTTTCAAGTGTGGTTGCTAATGTCGTTTTGGGCACTGCACCAACCACCATATCGACTCGCTGCCCCCCCTTGAAAATCATCAGGGTTGGAATGCTACGAATACCATAGGTGCTAGCAACACTAGGGTTTTCATCGGTATTAATCTTGACGACCTTAACTTGCCCAGCATACTGATCTGAAATTTCATCAACCACTGGCGCAACCATGCGGCACGGGCCACACCAAGGGGCCCAGAAATCAACTAAAACGGGAAGTTCGCTATCGAGAACTTCATCTTTGAAACTTGCGTCCGTAACTTGTGCGGCTGCTGACATTCGTGAAAATCCTTGCCTACACTACCTTTTTCAATCTTATCATAGCGGGTGTTGTCCCCTTCTGCTGAGTTCTTTATGAACCGTCTTCAAAGCTAGCAGCAGGAGGGCTGGCATATCTGCGCCCCAAGGTGTTTGGTCTGAAAGATTTGAATGAATAGGGAAATATAGGAACCGCCTGAACAATTGTCCAGGCGGAGTGTGGTGTGAGGAGTGAACGGAAACGTGTTGTCTCCGCCAATTCCATTATAGGAGATGCCTATAGCTTTGCCAGAGAGTCATCAAATCTAGGCGATGGTGTTCTAGCGATATTGACAAGATCGCGATGACTTCGCCCAGTTAATCTCTACTTCTCTGGATGTGGCTAGCGCATTGTGACAAATTCTTCGGCCGAGCTGGGATGAATGCCAACAGTCGCATCAAAGTTGGCTTTGGTGGCTCCTGTCTTGATGGCGATCGCGACACCTTGAATAATTTCAGCGGCGTGTTCACCGACCATGTGTGCGCCGAGGACGCGATCGCTCTCTTTGTGAACCACCAGCTTCATCAACGTTTTTTCGTCTTTGCCCGGTAAGGTGTAGTACATGGCACGGAAGCGGCTGCGATAGACCTGGATGGCATCGTCACCATGTTTTGCACGCGCTTCAGCTTCGGACAAGCCAACAGTAGAGGCTTCGGGAGTTGTGAAGATCGCTGTTGGGACGTTGTCGTAGGTCATTACGCGAGATTTTCCGCCGAACTGCGTATCTGCAAAGGCACGTCCCTCGTTAATGGCCACCGGGGTGAGGTTCAGCCGGTCGGTACAGTCGCCAACGGCAAAGATATTAGGATCAGCCGTCTGCCCGTACTCATCGGTGGCGATCGCGCCATCATGAACTTCGACGGACGTATTCTCCAGCCCGAGTTTGCTGAGGCTTGGACGGCGACCAGTGGCAGCGAGGCTAATCACATCTGTGATAATCGTTTCGGTCACTTCTTCTTCCTCGTCACCAGTGCCGACTTTGCCGCACAGGCTCATTCGCAGACGATGATCCGCTTTTTCGATGCTGAGATTACTGCTGCTGTGAATAATATGGATACCATGCTTGATCATCGCCTGCTGAATTTCTTGGCGCAGGTCTTCATCAAAGCCACGCAAAATCATCGGACGCCGGATAATTTGGGTCACTTGGGTTCCTAGCCCGTGCATAATACACGCAAATTCTGATCCGATGTAACCACCGCCGATCACGACGATGTGCTTCGGCTGTTCTTGCAGATGAAAAACATCATCAGAAGTCATGGCGTGCTCAATGCCAGGAATGTTGGGCTTAATGGGGTGCCCACCCACGGCGATCAATATTTTTTCAGCGGTCACTTTGCGATCGCCCACCTCTAGAGTATGGGAGTCCAGAAACCTTGCCCGTGCTGGCAATACGTCAACTTTGGAGTTATCCAGCATGCGTTGGTAAATACCATTCAGCCGACGGACTTCGTTATTCACATCGGTGATCATTTTTTTCCAATCGAGGCTGCTTTGCACTGCGCTCCAGCCATACCCCACTGCATCATCGAATAATTCTGGGAAACGGGAGGCATACACCATCAGTTTTTTTGGCACGCAGCCCCGGTTTACGCAGGTTCCCCCTAGGCGATCGCTTTCGGCAACGCCGACTTTGGCTCCATATTCAGCCGCACGACGGGCGGATGCAATGCCACCCGATCCACCACCAATTACAAATAAGTCATAATCGTAAGACATAATATTCCTCCTTGGTTCAAGTTGTGAGTTGGGAGAACAGCTCCTCAAGGCTGGGGCCCATGCCTTGACGGAACGTTCCCGTTATGAAGTGGTTTACACCTGCGGGTTGCCCCAGGGTTGGGATGCGGCCGCCTTGAAAAAATTGGGCTGGCAGTCGCACGAATCGCGTGCCGGGATGTTTTTGGGTCAGCTTAGGAATGATGAATGGGGCGATCGCCAGACAGCCATCGCTAGTCATCTAGCAGGTCTTGCCAATTCCCTTGCAAATGGTGAAGATTTTGGCGTTCGGTGTGGCGCGATGAGCGACGATACCGCTTTGTTGATAGTTTTGGTTCATGCCGCCATTGCCCCTCGTCCCCTGTCTTTAGTTTAGTCGTTGACTCCTCATCTCCCGATCGCTCTTGCGCTGTTTCCAAGGTCAGCACTTCATCTAGAAAAATTCGATAATGTTCATATCGCGGCCAATCCTTCTGTACCGCGCAGTTGGGTTCATCCCGATGGAGGCAGTTGCTAAACTGGCAGCGGTGATGTGCGAGCCGTTGGCGAATTTCAGGAAAACAGTCCGCGAGTTCAGTGGCGGCACAGGTCAAGGTAGGTTGGTTAAAACCGGGAGTGTCCGCGAGTTGTCCAGCAGGGTTCAGTTCAAATAATTCAACATGGCGCGTTGTGTGTCGTCCACGGCCGAGCTTGCCGGATACGGCACCGGTGCGCAATTCGGCATCTGGAATCAGGCTGTTAATCAAACTCGATTTGCCAACGCCCGATGGCCCTGAAATGACGGTGGTGCGATCGCGCAAGCAGTCATACACAGCGGACAAGTTCTCCTGCGTTCTCGTACTCAGCACAATCGGCTGGTAGCCCCACTGCTGCACTTGCTGCACTACGTTGGCTCTAACCTGAGAGGACAGCAAATCACACTTATTCAAGCAGAGGGTTACAGAAAGTTGAGTGGACTCTGCTTTAACGAGGAAGCGACTCAGTTGGAGTAAATCAAGGGTTGGTTCTGCCAGGGCAAAGACTAATAAAATATGGTCAGCATTGGCAATGGGGGGACGGTCTAGCTCAGTACGCCGGGGTAAAATCTGAGCGATCGCCCCTCGCTGACCTTGCCAATCGGGTTCCTCTATCAAGACGCGATCGCCCACAAGCACTTGGTATCCTGTTTTTTTGAGTCGGGCCCGCCGCGTACAGAGAAGTTGGAAAGAACTAGGTTCATGCTTGCTGGTAGGAGCCATTGGGGTCAGCTCTAGCGGCAGACTGGCTAACTGCACGCGATAGAAATTAGCCTGGATAGCAATAACGGTTCCCACCAGCCCAGAAGACCCATGGGTAGTTTCGATCGCAGGCGAAGGCAGCAGAGGGCGATCGCTCATACCGCTACCGGACACCTTACCCTCAACTGAAAAAACTCTGAGCAGTCTTCAATACTTTCAACTTCATAGCCCTCCATCGTTAAGCTGTCAGGCACTTGCTCAATCGGTTCGCCGGGATCTAGCCAAACCTCCAGCAATGCACCAGGCTGCATCGTCTGGAGCCGAAGTTTGGTTCGTACAAAATTGATAGGGCAGGGCGTTCCGCGTAAATCTAAGCGATCGTCCGGCGTGCGCTCAACCGTTGCTGCTTGACTCATCCCCGGAACAACCCTCCCAAGAATCGTTCAAACCCGCTACCTTTTCCAAGACGCTCCCCGTGCAGCTTCGCCAACTTTTCGAGCAACTCCTGCTCCTCCGATGGCAAGCGACTAGGATTAGGAATGTCAATCAAAATAGTCAATAAATGATCACCCCGGCTCACTGGGTTCCCCAAACGGGGAACTCCCTTATCTTCTAGAACCATTACTGTATTAGGCTGCGTTCCGGGCTTAATTTCAACTTCTTCTGGCCCATCCACCGTATCAACACTAATCGTGCAGCCCAAAATAGCCTGCAAATAGCTAATCCTAACATCAGACAGAATATTAATGCCGTCCCGCTTAAAGTCAGCATCTTCGTTGACAAAAAGGTGAACATACAAATCACCAGGCGGCCCACCCCGCTGCCCCGCATCGCCTTTTGACGGAACTCGCAAACTGGTTCCTGTATCCACGCCAGGCGGTACCGTAATTTTCAAATTCTTCGAGACTTGCTTTTGCCCACGTCCACCGCACGCTTCGCACTTCTCCTCGATCACTTGCCCGGTGCCATTACAGGTTGGGCAAACCGAAACCTGAGTGAAACTGCCGAAAGGAGTGCGAGTGGCTCGACGAACTTGACCGGAGCCGGAGCAGGTGGGGCAGGTAACTGGGCGAGTTCCTGGCTTTGCACCGCTTCCGTTACAGACCGAGCAGGTTTCTTGGGTATTGATGCGAATTTCTTTGTCGCAGCCAAAAATGGCATCTCGAAAATCTAGCTTCAAATCTAGCCGTAGGTCACTGCCCCGCACGGGGCCGCTACGCCGCCGTGTGGATTGACCAGTGCCGCCTGAAAATCCGCTGAAAAAGCTTTCAAAAATGTCGGCAAACCCAAAGTCCATATCTGGGCTACCTGCACCGACGCCAGAACCAACGCCTGCTTCGCCATAGCGATCGTAACGTGCCCGCATCTCTGGCTCGGACAGAACTTCGTAGGCGTGGTTAATCTCTTTGAACCGCTCTTCAGCCCCGTCTTCTTTATTTACATCGGGGTGATATTTTCGAGCCAGTCGCCGATAGGCTCGCTTAATTTCTTCCTTGTCTGCGGTGCGAGAAACGCCGAGTAGTTCGTAATAATCGACAGCCATAGAGGTATCTCAAGGGTGAACGCGGTTGCCAGTGGTTGGGCAATGGTTGCCAACTCGTTACGGTTGTTGCACCAATTATTGAGGGCTTGCTCAACGTCATGTTGCGGTGCATACCATAGATCCGTGCTTGCGCTGCCAGGGATAAAGATATAATGACCGACTGCGAGGAGTTACAGAACCCCTGCACTGATAATGCAGTCGGCAATTATTGCAATAAGCACGTTATTACTCATGATAATAGATGGGCTTCATCTGAACCATGACTCTGCAATTGGGGGTATCCGTCCAATTGCCGAACTTCAACCAAAACGATCGATTCAAATCCATGTACTGAGATAGAAGGACGCACGGGGTTTCGTACTTGAAGACTGGCTGCCGAGTCAATGGGTTGTGCCAGGTACATCAATCAATGGCTTCATATTCAGCCGTCACCGTTTCATCATTTTCAAAGTCAAATTCATTCGGGTCGTCTTCGGTTTGAGTGGCACTTGACCCATTGATGTTGCTGTCTTCAACCGGTTCATAGCCAGGGTCTGGCTCTTCGTCGCCGTTTGCCTGCTGATAGACGGCTGACCCAATCTCAAACAGGACTTGCTGTAGGGCATCTAGGCGTTCAGTCATGGCTTCAACGCTAATTGAGCGATCCGCGATCGCAGACCGCAAATCAGCCACACGCTCAGCCGCTTGGGCTTTTAATTCATCATCAATAAAGTTTGCATTGTCCCGAACGGTAGACTCATAGCTATAGAACAGGTTGTCTGCCTGATTGCGCAGTTCGACCAACTGCTTCCGCCGTTCGTCATCTTCGGCATACAGTTCAGCTTCTTGGCGCATCCGCTGCACTTCGGAGTCACTCAAGCCGCCGGTGTTGGTGATCCGAATGCTTTGTTCGCGTCCAGTGCCTTTATCTCGTGCAGCAACTTGCAGGATTCCGTTCGCGTCAATCTCAAACGATACTTCAATTTGCGGTACGCCGCGTGGGGCTGGAGGAATGCCAGTAAGCTGGAACTTCCCAAGACTTTTGTTGTCTTTTGCCAGCGCTCGCTCACCTTGAAGAACGTGAATCTCTACTGAGGTTTGCCCATCCGTAGCCGTTGAGAAAGTCTGGGTTTTGCTAGTTGGAATCGTTGTGTTACGCTCAATAATTTTAGTGAAGACCTCGCCTAGGGTTTCAATCCCTAGGGAAAGCGGCGTAACATCTAGCAACAGCAAGTCTTTGACTTCACCACCCAAAACACCACCCTGAATGGCGGCACCCAATGCAACGGCTTCATCTGGGTTGACTGAGCGATCGGGGGCTTTACCACCGAAATACTCGCTAATCGCTTTCTGGACGGCTGGAATCCGCGTAGAGCCGCCAACTAAGATGATGCGATCAATGTCGTTAACTGAAAGCCCGCAATCTTTGAGGGACTGGGTAACGGGATCGATCGTGCTTTGCACCAGCGGGGCGACCAATTCCTCAAATTTGGCGCGAGTGAGTTCCATCTCCAGATGTTTAGGCCCCGTTTCATCCGCTGTGATGAACGGTAGGTTGATTGAGGTTGTCAGCATGTTAGACAGCTCAATCTTGGATTTTTCGGCCGCTTCTCTCAGCCGCTGTAGCGCCATTTTATCCATTGAAAGATCAATACCTTCCATTTCACGGAATGCATCAATCATCCAGCACACGACCGCATTATCGAAGTCATCTCCGCCGAGGTGATTATTACCAGAGGTTGCTTTGACCTCAAACACCCCATCCCCTAGCTGTAGCACGGAGACATCGAAGGTTCCACCACCCAAATCAAAGACCATGACGCTTTGCTCTTGGTCTTGCTTATCCAGTCCGTAGGACAATGCAGCAGCGGTCGGCTCGTTGATGATGCGTAAAACTTCTAGTCCTGCGATCGTACCGGCATCTTTTGTTGCCTGTCGCTGAGCATCTGTAAAGTAGGCCGGGACTGTAATAACAACCTGTGTGGGTTCTTCACCCAAATAGTTTTCGGCATCCTGCTTTAGCTTTTGCAGAATCATAGCCGAAATCTCTTGGGGAGTGTAAGTTTTGCCACGAATTTGGACATCAACCGTGTTGTCCTTTCCCTTGGCGCAGGTGTAGGGTACACGACTGCGCTCCGACGCGGTGTCCTCCCAGCGACGGCCAATGAAGCGCTTGATGCTGAAAACCGTGTTTTCCGCATTAGTGACAGCCTGCCGCTTAGCAAGCTGCCCCACCAGGCGCTCGCCCGATTTACCAAACCCTACGATACTAGGCGTAGTGCGTCCGCCTTCAGAGTTGGAAATGACGACAGGTTGACCGCCTTCTAAGACAGACACGCAACTATTTGTTGTACCGAGGTCAATACCGATTACTTTTCCCATAGCTAGCGGCTGTGAATACGTTCAAGTGATTAGCAGGAGGTCTGGCGGGTTGAAGTCCAATCGCCACTGTTCAGTGTTCCGCAACTTTCCCAAAATTCAATCAGTACGGTTAAGCAATATGAAGAGGCGATCGCGCTCAGCCATCTAGCTGATTAACAAGGTGAAATGAGTGAAGCACCGCACATATTTACATCCCGCAGACAGCGCGCAAGCTCACCACATAATGCAGCGCTTGTGATGATTGAAGCGGCTCAATGTTCGATTGTCTAGCAGTGCTAGAACATACTGAACCATGGGCGGCACTGGACTAGATCTAAGGTGGCTTACAGAGCTAGGCTAACACGCTGCTCCATAAATACAGACATGATGGATGGATTCTAACCGATGTTTACGCGATTGGCCAGTTGCAATTTGTACACTATTGACCGCGACTGATGATGGACTCAGAGCTTTTGCTAGACGCGATCGCCTGAGCAAAGGTAATGTCACTCATCCGAAGCAGATGCTTCGTTCGCCTCAGAATCTTCCTCCGAGAGTATCACGGGGTCAGGAGCGGCGGCAACTTTCACCATGGCATGGCGCAGGACGCGATCGCCCAGCATATAGCCACGCATGAGTTCCTCCATGACGATGCCTTCTTCGTAGTCAGCGGTTTGTTCGCGCATCACTGCATCATGCAGGTTGGGATCAAACTCGCACCCTTCAGAACGCATTGGCGATACCCCAATCCGCTTCAATCCATCGACAAGCTGTTTATAAACGCCCTGATAGCTCTTGTGGATGGCCATTTCTGCGTCAGTTTGTGGCTTGATCTGCGATCGCGCTCGCTCAAAGTTGTCAACCACGGAGAGCAACTCTGTGACCGTTGCGCATTTCACCCTGTCCTCTTGTTCATCCTTTTCCCGGCTGGTACGTCTGCGAAAGTTTTCAAAATCCGCAACTAAACGAACATACTGGGCATTGCGCTCGTCGTACTGTGCTTTTAGGTTTTCGAGTTCCCCTGCGATCGCTGCAATCTTACGTTCATAGTCGCTAATGACAGCGTCTAAAACCTCATCACTGCCAGCTACCGGCGCATCCTCGACTGCAACGACATCTTCAGATTGATCAGATTGAGGAGTTGCTTTAGACGAGTCGGATGACACATCCGTGCGGTCATCGTCATCATCCGGCAAATCATCAATGTTGGTGATCAAAGGCATATCACCATAGTCTTGATTGGCTTCTGGCGTTGTCGGCTGGTTACTGTTTTCAACTTGCTGATTTTCTTCGTCTCCCATTGCACACTCTTTCCCAATTTGAACGCTATCGACATATCGGCTAAGCAGAAAGCCGTGACAATTTAAACTGAATTATATCTGAATAGATGGAAGGCTCCCTATCCAGATAGGTGTAGATTACTGAACCTATGATCTCAATTAGCTTTTAATTTGTGAATGCTCCTATGCTGATGCATTCTTGTTAGATGCGCAAGGCTTTCATTGAAAGCCAAAATACAACGGACGAGCCGCAATTCTCAGTTTGACCAGCAATCCAGCAACATTGTCTGTCTGCTCAATTCAGAATGAAAGAATGAGTTTTACAGACAAGGCTATTGACATCGTTCTCAATAAACTCATACAAAACTTTCAGTATGGAAATTGCTGGACTCAACACCCGCAGATTGACAATATTTTGCTTTGGTGCATGAAGCCGACTCACTCCTCGTTTATGATACTGATGACTGTGCCATAATCGACTCAGAACCGGGGACACGGGACATGAACCAACTTTTGGGTGGACGCTACCAGTTTATAAGGGTTCTGAAGTCAAATGCGTTTGGTCAGACCTATCTCGCTGAGGATTTACGAGCGGATGATTCTGCAACGTGCGTTGTGAAGCGCTTGCAGGTTGGCAGTAAGAATCCTCGGACTCAGCGGTTTTTGTCGATTTTGCTAAAGAAAAAGGCTGAAACCCTTAGCAGCTTTACGTTTGATCGAACTCCTAAGATCCTAAATTTTTTTGAGGATCCGTCGGGGTTTTATCTGGTTGAAGAGTATATCGCCGGTGTGCCGTTGAGTGATGCGATCGCAAAATCTAGCCCGATGGCTGAGAGCGAGAATGTCGTTCTTTTGCAGGAAATGCTAGAGATTTTGACAGTGGTGCATGGCTGGGGCGTGATTCATCGCTGCATTAAGCCAGAGAACTGGATTCGTCGCTCTTCGGATCAAAAGCTGGTTTTGATTGGGTTTGGAATTTTCAAGGAAATCAGTGCCCAGGTGATGCGATCGCAGCAATCGATGGGACAGCAGCCCGCACCGGTCACGACATCTATCTATCTTCCACCGGAGCATAGTCAGGGGCCTCTACAGTTCAATAGCGACATTTACGCGGTTGGGATGATTGCTGTTCATGCCCTGACGGGGCTATCGGAGGGTGAGCTGTTTAAGTTGCGATCGCTCACCACAAACGGTTCAGCCGCACCCCAGCTATGCTGGCGTGACAAAGCGACTGTTTCATCTGAATTAGCCGACATTATCGATCGCATGATTTACCCGGAGATCTCTCAGCGGTATCAGATGGCGGCTGATGCACTGAATGATGTGAAGCGGTTTGCTCAGGGTGAGATGGTTCAGCCTATGCGGTTGCCATCTGAGGAGCCGCCAACAGTGTTGCAGCGCCCGATGCCTTCAGATGCCTCGCCGACCGCTGATCGGCGGTGGTTGGTTCCGGCGTTGCTGGTTGCTGTGGCGCTGTTGGGTGCGGGGGCATTGATGTATAGCCAGTTGCCGCAGCAGTGGTTGTCCCGGCGATCCATGCAGCGGGCGGAAAACTATCGAAATGCGAATGTTTTGGATGAGGCGATCGCTCAGTACGATCAGGCTCTTGATATATATCCCAATGGTGAAGCCTATTATGGGCGGGCGATGCTGCACAGCGACATGGGAAATATTCAAGCGGCGCTAGAGGATTTGGCCCAGGCGATTGCTCAAAATCCGACCAACTCAGAATTCCACTACCAGCGAGCCAATTTGCGATTTCGGGTAGGGGATACTCAAGGTGCGATCGCAGATTATACGGCGGCCATCCAGCACGACTCGACTAACGCGAGGGCCTACGTGAATCGCGGCACGGTACGAGCGGAATCGGGGGATGATGTGGGCGCGGTGGAGGACTACACAGCCGCCATTCAAATTAATCCAAACTTGTCGGCAGCTTATCTCAATCGTTGTCTGTCGCAATCCAATTTGGGCAATCATCAAGATGCCATTAGTGATTGTTCTAAGGCAATTAGTGTGCAGCCCAATTCAGTGCTGGCGTATCAAAATCGTGGGCTGGTGCGGCGGCGCATCGGCGATACGGCGGGGGCGATCGAAGATTTTAATATTGCGATTCGCTTAGACCCAGCCGATCCAGATCCTTACTACAATCGAGGTCTGGCCCGAAATGAATTAGGCGATCGCATGGGGGCGATCGCCGATTATACCGAAGCTATCCGGCGTAATTCCAATCATGTGTTTGCCTATTACGACCGGGGGCTGTCCTATAAAGAAGAAGGGGATACGGAAGCGGCGATCGCTGATTTCCGACGGGCGGCAACCCTATGCTTGGACTCAGGACGCACCGCTTGCTACGAAGATGCCCAGTTTCAACTGAGTCAACTTCGGGATGCCGAAAATGTTTCCGTAACAGAGGAGGCTTCTACGGACAGTGCTGACTAATCTAGGACTGGTTGACTAGGCGATCGCTACCTGGAAAGGCCAGGATTTCCCGACGACCGCTACCCCGGTAGACTGTTTCGCGGCGGTTGCTGGATACGAACTCCTGATTGGATGAGGTGGACGAATGAACTGCCGCGAGGTCTTGTCCAAACACCACGGAGCTAGCTGCCAGAAGTCCGAAGATGAGTAGAAGTGAAGAAGTACGCATGGGGAGTGTTCCAACTAATCGTTACTGATCCCCTATACGCAGTGATGATGACCTGTCCGGATGGGCTGGGCTGGGTCTGTCGAAGTTCGGTGAGATCGCCTAGATGCTGATGAATCCTGCGATCGCGCTGTGTGGATTTCCGTGAATGTTCGGGGTTGGGAGTCGGATCTTGCTGGGCTGGCCATGGATGCACAGTTGCCAAATGCTTTACTTTATAAGCGTTTTATGGCGCTAAGCAGATAGCTTGTCCTGAGTAAGATGGGCACACGGCTATGGAATCCTGGATGGAATCCTGGTAGGCGGGTTTTGGCGACACTGAATTGATAATGAGCGGAACACGACGGGCACTCTAGAAATGCTGAAATTCAGGGTGCAACGTGAATCAGAGTCAATTAATGGACGCGGTCGAACGGCGATCGCGTTTAAGAAAGGTACTGCAAAAAATCTGGGGATACGATGACTTCCGTCCGGTGCAAGTCAACATCATTGAAGACTTGCTGAGCGATCGGGACAGCCTGATTGTGATGCCGACCGGGGGTGGCAAGTCGATTTGCTTTCAATTGCCAGCGTTGGTGCGTCCGGGATTAACTCTGGTGGTATCGCCGTTGATTGCCTTGATGGAAAATCAGGTACAGGAGTTACGCCGCCGCCGCCAGCCTGCTGCTGTTTTGCATAGCCAACTGCCGCGTGCCCAAAAAACGCAGACGCTGCGGGAGTTGGGGCAGGGCGCGATTCGGTTGCTGTATCTTTCGCCGGAAACGTTGCTGAATGAAACGGTGTGGCGATCGCTGGTGCAGTCAGTAGTTCCGATTCGGCGATTGGTGGTGGACGAGGCCCATTGTCTGGTGCAGTGGGGCGACACATTTCGACCAGACTATCAGCGGTTAATCGCCGTACGGTCGGCATTGGCGGCGGCACGCCCCGGAGAAACCATCGCGATCGCCGCCTTTACCGCAACAGCCGATCCAAACACTCAGCAATCCATTCAAGCTGGGCTAGGACTCGATCGCCCAACGATTCACTGTCTCAGTCCCTACCGGGCCAACCTATCGCCGACGGTGGCTATTGCCTGGACACCGCGAGGGCGACGACAGCAGTTAAAGCAATTTATCCATCACCATTCGGGGCAATCGGGCTTGGTCTATGTGCGATCGCGCCGAGAAGGAGAACAGTTAGCCGAGTGGTTTCAACAGCAGGGGCACGCCATAGCGGCCTACCATGCCGGGTTGTCAGCCCGCGATCGCCGCCAAATTGAAACAGATTGGCTACGGGGATCGCTGCCATTTGTGGTGTCTACATCAGCCTTCGGCATGGGGATCGACAAATCGGACGTGCGCTGGATTGCTCATTTTCATCCCCCAATGAGTCTGGCAGAATATGTGCAAGAAATCGGTAGGGCTGGGCGAGATGGACAACCGGCTGACGCGTTAATGCTAGTGAGTGAACCCACCGGACTCCTCGATTCGGGGGACATCCAACGACAGCAGGCCTTTTTGCAAGACCTGCGACGCCAGCAATCAACAGCCCAGCGATTGGTGCGGCAGCTTGCTAAAACTGGTACGGCCCGATCGGTGATGCAAAACCATAAGGATGGGGCGATCGCGCTAGCTCTATTGCATCGACAGGGGCGGCTGACCTGGCAAGATCCCTTTCACTATCGGCTAACATCATCTGCCTCAAAAACCCAAACTGTTAGTGATTTGACCCAGGACGGGGAGCAGATGCGGCGCTATCTCTACACCCAGGACTGTCGCTGGCAATTTTTGCTGCGGGCGTTTGGATTTTCGGAGGCGCTACCGTCGGGATGTGGACGATGCGATCGCTGTCGAGCGCGGCGATCGCGCTGAATATCTGGTTACTGAACTCCTGTTCACATGCTGTTGAATTGGTGCCTGAAAACGATCCATTGCAGAACCGCAGCCATCGGATTCCCCACAGAGACAGGTAACATGGTGGACAGCTCCTATCGAGATTTGTACTCAGAAGCCGCGACCGAGCATTCATTGCAGTGTTCCGATCCCTGGATAACCACAGCGGACTAGGGCCATAACCTGATGGGAGCATCCCACTTTTGCAAATCGCCCCCAGCCCCCAGCCCCCCTTCGACAAGCTCAGGACATGCTTCTCCCAAAACTGGGAGAAGGGGAGCAAGACTTCAAAGTTCCTCTCCCAAGCTTGGGAGAGGGATTTAGGGTGAGGGCAATCACGTCACATGCCTTTCACGAAACTGGGATGCACCCTAACCTGATTAACTCTTGGCTGAACTAGGTCAGATTGTCCGGCGGCTGTACAGTTCCCCGGCTCCAATCCGGACAGGTTTCGCTCTCGGCACCGTAGGGATGCATGCCACAGACTAGCATCGTGCCGTTGTACACTTTGCCGTGGTAATGCACACAGCCACGACAGGCCGCTGGGCGCTGCGGCTTGGGCGGTTGGGGGCTGTGCTGGAGGCGTTGCAAAAAATCGAGATAAGCCTGGGCGATCGCTTCTTGTTCTTTGCGCTGGCGCTCGGCCGCTAGCACCATTGTCATAGTGGCGAATCCCAATCCGGTAGAACCTGCAAAAGCTGCGATCGCGCGGGTAGCAGGGCGTTTTGCCTCGATTGCGATGGCCAATAAACAAATCGAAGCGATGATAATAAACGTATGTTTCATGGCGAGGATTGACTCGGCAGCGCGTTCGGTTGGCGGCACGTCTGTTGCGATCGCACCCGATCGGTACAACAGCCCAACGCCCCATACGTTTCAGTGTAAGGCGAGAATCTGAGTTGGGCATGAAGACTAAGGAAATAGAGGTAGCTTGATATTATGCATCGAATCGCAGCAACGCCGGGCGGATGGGCACCCGGAATGGAAGGGGTCATGTTTGTGGAGCAAACCCCGGCAGCGATGGTGATCCTGACGGCGGCAGACACCGAAATTTCGGCGATCGCCCAGGCAATTGACCGACTTCCGGCGGACTTTCCCGCACTGCGGGTCGCCAACTTGCTGCAACTTCAGCAACAGTTGAGCATCGACACTTATGCAGATACGGTGCTGAGCAAAGCACAGGTGATTGTGCTGCGTTTGCTAGGCGGACAGGCCTACTGGAGCTATGGGCTAGAGGTGATATGCGAAACGGCGGAACGCACCGGAGCCAAGCTGATTGTGTTACCGGGTGACGATCGCCCCGATCCTGGCTTGATGAGTCAGTCTACTGTGCCACTGGCGATCGCCAATCAACTCTGGCGCTACTTTGTAGAAGGCGGCATTGAGAATACGGTTCATGGGTTACAGTACATGGCGGCCGTTGGCATGGGATGGGCCTATCCACCCGCACCAACTCCTGTGCCAACGGTTGGAATCTATTCTGGGTCAACTGTGCCCTCAGCCCAGCGCGTCGGTATTTTGTTTTATCGAGCGCATTATCTGTCGGGCAATACGGCGGTCATTGATGCCCTCTGTGCAGCCCTGACTGAGCGCAACTTAGAAGCGATACCGATTTATGTATCGTCGCTGCGCGATCCAGCCGTGCAGAGTAAGCTACAGACTTGGTTTCAGCAGCAACCGATCGCTGCTTTGCTAAACACGACCGGGTTTTCCTTGGCGCGGCTGGATGCCGAGGAGATGGCGCTAGACTTTTGGCAATCTCTGGATGTGCCGGTATTTCAGGTGATTTTGAGTGGCGGCACGGTGGAACAATGGCGATCGGAATGGCGAGGGTTGTCTCCCCGCGATGTGGCGATGAATGTGGCACTGCCGGAAGTGGATGGCCGGATCATTAGCCGGGCCGTATCGTTCAAGGCCGTACAGGCGCGGCATCCCCGGCTAGAAACGGATGTGGTGCGATACGAGGCGGTCTACGATCGCATCGCATTTGTGGCAGAATTAGCGGCGCGATGGGTGGCTCTGGGACGAACCCAGCCGGGCGATCGGCGGGTCGCGCTAATTTTGGCAAACTACCCCAATCGAGATGGGCGACTGGCCAATGGTGTGGGGTTAGATACGCCGGAGAGCTGTGTGCGATTGCTGAATGCCATGGCTGAAGCGGGCTATACAGTCAACCCATTGCCTCAGTCTAGCGAGGAGTTGATGCAGTGGTTGACGGCAGGAATTACTAACGATCCGGAAGGGCGATCGCTGCGTCAGGTGCGCCAAACCCTCTCTGCATCAGATTATCAGCGCTATTTTGAAACATTACCGGATGCCGTGCGCCAGGGAATAGGCGATCGCTGGCAATTACCGCCGAGCCAAGACTGGGCGATCGCGGGCATCCAGCTCGGTCATATCTTCGTTGGCATTCAGCCATCGAGGGGCTATGACGACGATCCCAGCCTCAACTACCACGCGCCAGACCTAGAACCAACCCATGCTTACCTCGCGTTTTATCACTGGGTACGGCAGTCCTTCGGCGCACAGGCGATTGTTCATCTGGGTAAGCATGGCAACTTGGAGTGGCTGCCCGGTAAAAGTGTGGCCCTATCTGAGCATTGTTACCCTGATGTGGTGTTCGGCCCCATGCCGCATCTTTACCCGTTCATCGTCAATGATCCGGGGGAGGGTTCCCAAGCCAAACGGCGATCGCAGGCAGTGATTGTGGATCACCTAACGCCGCCCCTCACCCGTGCCGAACTGTACGGCGCACTGCAACAGCTTGAACAGTTGATTGACGAATATTATGAAGCCGATAGTCTCAACCCATCTCGGCTGCCCGTCATTCGCGATCGCATCCAAACATTGATCACTCAAACTCATCTCGATCGAGACCTAGCTTTTTTACAGGGCACGCCCACCGGGAAATGGGATGATGCCGCCTTTAATGAACTGCTGACGCGCACGGATGGCTACTTGTGTGAACTCAAAGAAGCGCAAATTCGCGATGGGCTGCACATTTTGGGGCAGTGCCCAGACGGTCGCCTGCTGCGGGATCTGGTCATGGCAATTGCCCGATCGCCCGATCGCCAGCGCCTCGGCCTAACCCGTGCGATTGCCCGCACCTGGCAACTAGACTGTGATCCTTTGTTAGATGATCCGGCAACCCCGCTATCAGACAGCGATCGCCAACGACTAGCTCCCGATGCCGATGGCCCCATGCGCACGGTCGGAGATGCGATCGAGCGGCTGGAAACCTGGGCGGCGCAGCAGGTGACGAGGGTGATCAATGGAGAGACGGTAGAGGCAGAGGCGACAGAGGGCGCGATCGCCACAGAACTGGACTGGATTCAAGACCGGCTCTTGCCCAAACTGCGCCAGACAGATCAGGAACTTGGGGCCGTCCTACACGGCTTGGCAGGCGGCTATGTGCCGAGTGGGTCATCCGGCGCGCCAACGCGGGGGCGGGCTGACGTTTTGCCCACCGGTCGCAATTTCTATTCTGTAGACATTCGCGGCATCCCTACCGAAAGCGCCTGGGCAGTTGGTCAGGCGGCCGCTGAACGGTTGATCGAACGCTACACCCAAGAAGAAGGCGAATATCCGCGCAGTTTGGCGCTTTCGGTGTGGGGCACATCGACCATGCGAACGGGGGGAGATGATGTTGCTGAAGCCCTAGCGCTGTTGGGGGCGCGGCCGGTGTGGGATGGACCATCGCGGCGGGTGGTTGATTTTGAGATTTTGCCGTTGTCTATTTTGGGGCGATCGCGAGTGGATGTGACCCTGCGTATTTCAGGATTTTTCCGCGATGCGTTCCCCAATTTAATTGATTTATTTGACCAAGCTGTGCAGGTTGTCTCTAGTTTGGATGAACCGGACGACCTCAACCCTCTGGCGGCCCAAGTCCGACAAGATACCCAACAGTGGCAGGATCAGGGTATTCCAGCCCAGCAGGCCAGCGATCGCGCTAGTTATCGCATCTTTGGTTCTAAGCCTGGCGCGTATGGAGCCGGACTTCAGGGACTGATGGAATCCCAAAACTGGGAGAGCGATGCGGATTTGGCTGAGGCCTATGTCAACTGGAGCTGCACCGCCTACACCGGAATCCGGCAAACTGGGCAACCGCAGATTGTGGCAGCTCCCGAAGCCTTTGAGCAACGGCTGAGTCAACTGCAAGTGGTGTTGCATAATCAAGACAACCGCGAACTGGACTTACTGGACTCTGACGACTACTACCAGTTCCAGGGCGGTCTTGCTGCCGCTGTGCGATCGCGCCAGGGTCAGAATCCGAAGCTCTACTTCGGGGATCATTCTCGAACCGAAAACCCCAAGGTGCGATCGCTCTCCGAAGAAATTGCTCGCGTGTACCGCTCCCGTGTGGTGAATCCCAAATGGATTGCCGGAGCGATGCGCCATGGCTACAAAGGCGCATTTGAGCTATCCGCTACAGTAGACTACCTGTTTGCCTACTCTGCCACCACAGGCTGTGTAGAGGACTTTATGTACCACGGCATCGCCCAAGCGTATGTGCTAGATGAATCCGTGCAGCAGTTTGTCCAGCAAGTCAATCCGTGGGCATTGCGGGACATGGCAGAACGGCTACTAGAAGCCCATCAGCGCCAACTTTGGAAAACAGCCGATGCCGGTTTGGTTGACCAGTTGCGGGCGATCGCTAATCAAGCGGAAGGAGCGATCGAACAGCGCTAGCCCTGCCCCCAAGCTACGGCAATAGCCATTGTGTTTAGGACATAGGATTTTTGGAGGACTGAGCCGTCCTCCAAAAATCCCTAAGCTTTCCGCCTAGCGCTGGCGCAAGGCAAAAGTCACCAGACCGGTGCCTCACCGCCGTTACTCAGAGTCCTGATTTTGGAACCTGGGAAGGCGGGTTTCAGCCAAATCTATGTAATAGTTCGGTTCTTGAGGAGGCGTAGGGACAGGATGCGGTAAGGGTACATTGGGCAGATCAGAGGCGCGACCGGGCGATCGCCGTTGCAGATGTTGGATGATGACCTGAGCATATTGGTGAGCAATCATACTTGGGGTAAAGTGGCGCTCTAGATACGCCCGTCCTGACTGTCCCATCGCTTGTGCCCGCTGAGGATGGGCCGCAAGCTGGCGCAAAACGCTGGCTAGCCCTGCGCTGTCCCCAGGGTCAACGCTAGCACCACAGCCAGCCTGGGCAATAAGGGATCTTAAATAAGACTGCGGTTCGCAAATGACCGCGACCGGGCGGGCTGTGGCCAAATAGCCATACAGTTTACTGGGAGCAACCAAGCCCTCAAATCCCCGTTCCACACTGACCAACGCCACATCCCCTGCCGATAGCGAATAGGGCAGCGTTTCTTTATCTTGATAAGGCAAAAAGAGACAGTTTTGTAAGTGCCGCTGCTGCACAACTTGCTGGCAATGGGATCGCTTGGCCCCATCCCCAATGAAAACAAATTGAATTGGCTCATCCTTCAAAAGGGCGATCGCGTCCAAAATAGTGGCCATGTCATGGCAGCGCCCCATATTGCCGGAGTACAGCACGGTAAAGGTGCGATCAAGCTGATGCTGCCGAGCAAACCAATTGTCCTGTTTTGCATAGGGCCGCAGCACCGTCGGGTCAGCCCAGCTATGAATCATCGAAATTTGGTGGGCTGGAATGCCGTACTGCTGGATAATTTTTTGCTTAATATTTGGACTCAGAACAATAATTTGTTCTGCATTTCGCCAAACAAATTGATTGACTTTTCTCCAGAGTTTCGTCAGCCAATGCTGAGGTGAAATCACCTTTAGCTGGACAGCAATATCAGGGTAGAGATCATATAAAATGCAAAAGTAAGGTCGTTTAAATATCCATTTCAGCAAGTAGCCAATCATCAACAAATAGGGGGGCGCAGTAGTTAAAAGAATGACATCTTGATGCCACACGCTCCAGAATAAATAAGCGATCGCTCGAACCAGAAATAATAGACCATTTAATGCTTTTCCACGAATTCGATGATTCAGCCAGCGCGACCCCTGCGATCGCACAATGGATACATTTTTAATTGTTTCGTGATGAGGCGCTGAATCCTGTGAAAAGGCATATCCTGGCTGCCCAGTGAAAATAGTAACCTGAAAATTATGCTGCCCAAGCTGATGGGCTAATTCTTCAATGAGCTGACCAGTTGCTGCAAAATCAGGTGGATAAAACTGGGTAATGATGAGTAGACGAATGGGTACGTCGGTGACGCAAAATTGTCGTTGCCGCATGAGAATCCAAAGAGTACGGTGAATAGATTGCGCGTTTTGCAATCTCAATTGGCAAATGACACCCAAACTGATTGTTGAATTGCGATGAATGTCGCTCTATTGCAAGCGATTAACGGGTAGAAGTTAGTACAAAAAATGAATTGAAACACTGAATGTTTCAATCAGTGTGGGAGCATGTCATATTTGCAAATCCTGCATTGCCCTCATCCCCCACCCCCTTCTCCCAATCGTGGGCGAAGGGGAGCAAAACCGTCAAAGTCTTTCTCCCACCATTGGGAGAGAGATTTAGAGAGAGGGCGAAAAGGTGACATGCACCCATCAGTTTCAGTTACTGATGGACGATTTAGCAATGAACTAGGTTCCATCCTGGATGACCAACAGGACTGTTAAAAGGCTGACGCTACCCTGTTGAGTGAGCAACCGAATAACCCAACGAAACGTCTGCGGGTGCGGGGCTTCGTTGCCTCAACCCAGTTGGTGATCTTTTACCCGCCAATCAGGGTTCTATCGGTTGGCTGTGCAGCCGCCTGAACATGTAAATGCGTTGAATTTGCCCTGCTGCATATTGATACTTGCATTGCGTTTGGCGTTGATAGCGACCCTGCCAGTCAACTGCGGCTGAATTAGTCAGGAGTTTAGTTTCATCTCACTGCCTGTTCATTTTTTTCACGCTATTCAGTCACCATCAGGACATGGGAGTGGTATTCATGTAAGGATTTTGGGTGGCGTAGGCGTCGCCCACATCACCCACCCGCCTCACCAGACTACCCAGGATATAAACACTCGCCCCTGTTGTGCGGTCGTGCATCCCAATGGTGTACGCCACACAACGTTGATTCAAACTGTGGAGGAGAACAGTTTGTCAGCCATTTAGGTGAGCCAACTGATAGCGCCTGAACAGCAAGAAGCGATCGCTGTTCAGCCGAAAAAACGACAATACAGCGATCGCTTGCACTTAACATGAAAGTCAACGGTTCCCGTTCAGACCATGGCTAGGAGGCCAACGCCACCTCAACCATTTGCTGCAACTCTCCATTTTGGTAGAGTTCAATCAAAATATCAGAACCTCCCAAGAACTCACCATTCACATACACTTGGGGAATGGTTGGCCAGTTGGAAAACTCTTTAATGCCCTGGCGTATTTCGGGATCGTCTAACACGTCAACGGTGCCATAAGGGACACCAAGTGAATTTAGAATTTGGACAACGTTATTGGAAAAGCCACATTGCGGCATTAGCTTAGTGCCCTTCATGAACACCACAATTTTGTCTTGGCTGACAACGGACTGGATTCGCTGTTGCAGTTCTGGAGTCATAGCGCTCTCAAAGAATGTCCTACTGACTTTATGGTACTCGGAGGGCGATCGCTCTAGTCGCTGGTTTCGTCAATGGTCAATATTAAAATCCCTCAATCGCTGGTTTTCGTCTGCCTTAGCGTTTGATAGATTGAGGTCAATACCAATTAGCGATCGCTCAGTGAACTTAGGCTGTTGTCTGCGTCGCTGCCCACTTGGCTGGAGTGTAGGTTTTTAGCGCTAGCGCATGAATGGCCTCAGACGACATTGCCTGCCGCACCGCATCGTAGACCAACTGATGTTGCTGAACCAAACCTTTGCCCTCAAATGCCTCGGACACCACAATGACCTGATAGTGGTCACCGCCGCCTGTCAAATCTTGAACCTGGACTTGGGCATCGGGTAATCCGGTTTGGATCATTACCTGTACTTGATCTGGGCTAACCATAAAAGTTCCTCTCGCAGTCGCAATCGTTAAGGGTCACTATTCAAACGGGTCACTTGCCTAATGCTGAGCAAATGCTGATTGCACATGTAGTTTGCCGTGCAAATCTGAATGGCTCTACCACCACTCTCAGACCATTATCCCAAGCTTGGCTGAATTTGGGACTTGAATTTGGAGCTAAATTATGGAATGGCTGTGAGTGCGCCTAGGGCGCGGTTGGGTTAATGGTGGTTGCACCTTCACCCTCAACCCGTGGGTAGGGAGAATCCACAAAGCCCAATTCAAAGAGTTGTTGATAGGCTTGCTGACCTAGCTCCCGCGTTGGCTGTTGGCTGTTGATAATCTGAATCAGCAGTGGCACGGCTAACTCAGGCTGATTTTGGGCCCGGTGAACTAGGGCAAGTTGGTAGGTAGCGCGATCGCGCATCTGAGCCGCTTCTAGCGCCTGAGTCCGCAAGCCGCTGTTAATGCGGGGGTCAACGCCGGAAAAGCTAGAGGCCAGTTGTTGATAAAAATTCGATAATTGATTGAATACCTGCCGAGATTCTTGTAAACGTTCAACGGCAACATCGTAGTTCTCGGCCGCAACCGCAGATTGAGCCTGCCGCATCAGTTGCTGTCCGCCTTCGATGCTCAAAAATGTGCCTTCTCGAGCGAGAGGACGCAAATCTTCAAAGGAGTCGTCGCCGCTTGGCAAATCGGATGGCTGTTGTAATGACTCGTCCTCAACCTCAATGGACTGAGCGATCGCTCCCGTGGAATGCATCATTCCTGCGACCAATGCTGCGGGGAGAACCACACAACCCGTCAAGAACACTCTAATAATTCTAGACATCATAAAAGAACTTAGCTTGGTGGGGTGAAACCTGGGTTTGGACGTAATCTTCGGGTATCTTACCATTGCGATTCCCACATTATTTCTTTTTTAGAAAAGGGACAGCCGCTACAATGGCTGTCGATTTTGGGCAATGGGGTGAATGATGTGAAAAATTGGTAAATGCTTGTAATGACAATGCTTAGGGGCAGCCTGCGGCTTGGTGCGCACTGCCTCGGTTTGACGGCGGACTAGGTCAGAGAGCTAATTGACTGACACAACTCAAAGACCCTCACCCCCAACCCCTCTCCCAGAGGGCCTATCCATTACGCAGATCTCGCTGAAACCCGCATTCCTCGGTTCAAAAACAAGGACTCTGAGTGACCGCTAGAAGGGTGGTGAGGCAAACGGTCTGGCGACTTTCGCGTAATGCATAGCAGAGAGCGAGGGGAGCCGATCCACTCTTTCCGGTTCCCTCGCCCCCTGGGAGAGGGCTAGGGTGAGGGCTTTCGAGGAT
>CAYSIR010000019.1:0-29937 GCA_964431105.1 uncultured Leptolyngbya sp.
GCTGAGATGCTGTTGATCGAGCCATTGCTCAAACCGATCCGGCGACACAAGCTGATGTTCATGACGAAATTGGGCGATCGCTCCTTCAAACTCGGCTACACTAACAGCTAACTGGCGATCGTGCTGCTGTAAGGTGCGATGGATGAGATGTTGGGCAGCGATTTCTCGAATGAGCGGAACCAACCGTCCCGACAATTGCAAATACCGCAGCGATCGCCCCAGCGACACCGCATCATTGTCAATGACTAAAAAGGGCGACTCATCGAATGAGAGGATAGGGTGCAACGGCGAAGAATGCGGCATAGGTCAACAGGTGTGAGCATCGGATGTAGCGCAGCAAGTCATTGAATAACATTGCTAAAATCCACTTATTTCATTGTGATGCCTTCCATTCTTCGTGCCGTTTGTTGATATTTCCGATAACTTTTCTTGATGCTTGTGAGAAAAGGGTGCGATCGCCCGCATCGCTGCCGATCGGCAAGCGTAGCCTGCGGCACCGCCCGACCAATGGTATTGATCCGGCCATTGCTTGCCTACCTGAATGATGCTGGATGACGGGGAGCGATCGGACGGCTCACCAGGATCAATTTGGCATCTATTCAAACTTTATAATCTGTCCACATTTAACTTCGGCAACCATGAGTGACACGATTCTCGACGTTCGTAATCTTCGCATTCAGTTTCGCAGCGATGACGCATCAACCATCGCTGTTGATGGTATTTCGTTTGTGGTCAAGCGAGGGCAAACGCTCGGAATTGTAGGCGAGTCGGGGTCTGGAAAATCCGTCACATCGCTGGCTGTGATGGGACTGGTACCCTCTCCTCCCGGTGAAATGACTGATGGCGAAATTTGGTTTTCGGGCGAGGCGCAAACGGATGCCGTGAATTTGCGATCGCTCTCCAATAAGCAGCTACAGCAGTATCGCGGCGGCCGCATTTCCATGATTTTTCAGGAACCCATGAGTTCCCTAAACCCGGTGTACACCTGCGGCTTTCAACTGGTTGAGGCGATTCAGCAACATGAAGACATCCCCGCCGCCGCCGCCCGCCGCCGCGCCATTAATTTGCTGCAAGAAGTGAAGCTGCTGCCGTCGGATGATGCATTAGCGCAGGACTATATCGACCAATGTCGTCAGCAAACCGACAATGCCGAAGCGCAACCGTCTGAGCGCGCTATTCTGAGCGCGATCGCCGAACGTAAACAGGCCATACTCAAGCGCTACCCCCACGAGCTATCCGGTGGACAGTTGCAGCGGGTGATGATTGCTATGGCGATCGCCTGTAATCCGTCGTTGCTGATTGCCGACGAACCGACGACTGCTCTAGATGTCACAGTGCAGGCGCAAATTTTGGATCTCCTGCGAGAACTGCGCGATCGCCGGGGCATGGCCATGATGTTCATTACCCACGACCTTGGGCTGATTGCCGATATTGCCGACACCGTTGCCGTCATGTATCGGGGCAAAATCGTAGAGCAGGGCAGCGTCATCGATATTTTTGAGCGGCCCCAACATCCTTACACCAAAGGGTTGCTGACCTGCCGTCCCCAGCCCGATCGCCGCCTGCGCTACCTCCCAACGATCGCCGACTTCATGGATGTTTCCGTCACCCAACAGGGCGATGTTCACATCACCGAAAAATCGGTTCACATAGACGACATCACCCAACTCGCCCCAGACATCAGCGAGGGAGAAGTCACGCAGCGACTCGACACCCTCACGCAGCAGCCGCCCCTGCTTTCTGTGCAGAATTTGCAGGTTGGGTTTCCGGTGCGGAGCGTTCTAGGGCAAACGCAACGCTATGTGATGGCGGTGAATGGTGTATCGTTTCAGGTGTATCCTGGCGAAACGCTGGGACTGGTGGGCGAGTCGGGCTGTGGCAAAACGACTTTGGCTCGCACGTTAATGCGGCTAATTCCAGCGATGGGCGGCGCTATCACCTTTGATGGACAGAATGCGATGGCAATGTCGGGGCGATCGCTACGGCAGTTGCGGCGAGAGATGCAAATTATTTTTCAAAATCCCTACAGTTCGCTCAATCCCCGCCTTTCAGTCGGCAAAGCCATCATGGAGCCAATGCAGATTCATAGCGCCGTGCGGAGCCGCCAACAGCGCCGGGAGCGGGTGGTGTACCTGCTCGAACGGGTAGGGTTAGAGTCCAGCGCGATCGATCGCTATCCCCACGAATTTTCTGGTGGGCAACGGCAGCGGATCTGTATTGCTCGGGCGTTGTCCCTAAATCCAAAATTCATCATTTGCGATGAGTCGGTGTCGGCATTGGATGTGTCAGTGCAGGCGCAGGTGTTGAATTTGTTGAAAGAATTGCAGGATGAATTCGGGCTGACCTACATTTTCATCTCCCATGACCTCAGCGTGGTGAAATTTATGAGCGATCGCATCATGGTCATGAATCGCGGCAAGATTGAAGAAATTGGCCCGGCTGACAGCATTTATCAATCCCCCAGCCAATCTTATACACAGCAGCTTATCCAGGCGATCCCCATCGGCAGCGTTGAGCAAATCCGATACCGCCAAGACCAGCGCCAGGCGGCTGTGAACGATGGGTTAAGTGCTTAGGTAGGGCGTAGGACATGGCTATAAGCCAGTCAGAGATCGGAGTTGAGGTTTAGCTGGATAATGGTCATGACGTAATGGGGGGCGGTGATGACCGTTTTGGTATTTGGCAGCCTCAATATGGATCAAGTGACCGAGTGCGATCGCTTACCTCAACCGGGCGAAACGGTCATAGGTCGGCAGTTTAGCCAGGTTCCCGGCGGCAAAGGCGCTAATCAGGCTGTGGCGCTAGCCCGACTGGGAATTTCAACGGAGATGATTGGACGGGTTGGGGACGATGACCTAGGGCGGTTGCTCATTCAATCGTTGACAGCATCCAATGTTGACTGTCGTGGACTACGGGTAGACCCCCAGTCCCAATCTGGTATGGCGGCGATCGCCGTTGATCCCCACGGCAATAATCACATCATCATTGTGCCGGGGGCGAATGGTCGCGTGAACCACACCGATGTTGATCGACTCTGCGATCGCCTTCCAGCCGATGCGCTCCTGCTCCAGCTTGAAATTCCCCTCGATGCCGTAGTTGCGGCGGCCCAAGCCGCCGCCCATACCGGCGTGAACGTCATTCTCGATCCAGCCCCCGCCCGTGCGCTGCCCGATGCATTACTCGCCGCAACCCACATCATTACTCCCAATCAGACCGAGGCCCAGCAACTAGCGGGGTTTGCCGTCACAGATACCGATACAGCGGTGCAAGCAGGGGAGGTGCTGCGACAGCGGGGCGTGGACATTGCTGTCATTACCCTCGGTGAACAAGGGGCGATCGCCGTCACGGCTGATGGCGTGTTGACTCAACCCAGTTTTCCAGTAAATGTGGTGGATACAGTGGCAGCAGGCGATGCCTTCAATGCCGGATTGACCAGCGCCCTAGTAGACGGACAGCCCCTACCAGCCGCGCTACGCTGGGCCGCCGCTGTGGCTGCTGTTTCAGTATCGAAACCAGGCGCACAACCATCCTTGCCAACTCGCCAAGCCGTTCAGGCATTCCTGACTCGGCTGTAGCCTAGGATGAATCAAGGCAGGTGTTCGAGTCCAGTGTGAGCAACACGACCCAAGCCAAGAGCGCGATCGCCCCATCACCACAGACAGGCTTTAGAGGCTAGCAATTCACTGAAACCCTGACTTAGCAAGCGATCGCGACATTCCTGAGATTGCCCAGCCCGCCCCATCTGCCCAGGAGATTGTAAACCTATGTAACAAAACTGCTGTCATGCCAGCATTCTGTCTTGACAGTTCTGGAGTGCGCCCCGTATTCTAGCTTCATACCCGGGTATTAATCACCATTTGTTGTATGCAAGACAAGCACAAGGTTACATTTTATCTCCCCCCCGAACTGCATCGAAAACTCAAAATTAGTTCGGCTGTTACGTCTGAAGCCATGTCGGTCATTGCCGAACGCGCTCTCGAATTTTATTTGACTCATTCGTCTGTCGTAGAAGATGTAGAAGCGGTTCATCACGGTCAGGTTCATCAGCTTCATCAGTGTCCAGATTGTTCTGCCCAGCTTGTGCTGCGTGATGGCAAACTCATCAAGGTTAGTCATCAGTCTGGAATTTTGGAAGATTTGGACAACGACGATCTGTCAGTCGGTTCGCTGGATGTAGCGCAATCGGCTCATCACGGACAGCAGGGTGAAGAGGAATTGGTTCCCTGCTAATCATCTTTGCCTCCCACTGGTTTGCAGCATCTAGCTGTGATGGCATGGAGGCAGTTGCCCTTCGGGTAATGTCAACGTCTGCTCTGTTGCTAGTCAGGTCTGATAGCTATGAAAGAAGAGCTTCAAGTTCTTATCCAAGCTCAGTATCCCCTAATTTATTTAGTGACCTCCGAAGAGGAACGTGCAGAGCAGGCGATCGCAACCATTGCTCAGGGGAAGCGCCGGATGTTTGTCTGGACCGTGACTCACGGTATCGTTGAATACGGTCAGCCCCGCAGCGTGACTCAGCACAACACTGTATCGCCAGAGGCTGCGGTCGAATGGGTCATTCGTCATAAAGATCCAGGGATCTACGTGTTCAAAGACTTGCACCCGTTTGTAGATTCGCCAGCCGTCACTCGCTGGTTACGCGACGCGATCGCCTCTTTCAAGGATGCTCAGAAAGCGATCGTCCTTATGTCACCGGTTCAGCAAGTGCCGATTGAGCTTGAGAAAGAGGTTGTGGTTTTAGACTACCCCTTGCCCACCATGGCAGAGCTGAACCAGGTGCTGTCGGCTCATTTAGACCAGGCGCGATCGCGACGGATCACAACCGAGACCCGCGAGAAGTTGCTGAAAGCGGCTCTAGGGCTAACTCGTGACGAAGCCGATCGGGTCTATCGTAAATCTCAGGTTACGGCTGGTCGTTTGACCGAAGAAGAAGTTGAGATTGTTCTGTCTGAGAAAAAGCAACTGATTCGCCGCAACGGCATCCTAGAATTCATCGAAGAAGATGAAACCATTGATGCGGTTGGGGGCTTGGAGGAGCTGAAGCGTTGGCTAAAGCAGCGCTCCAACGCCTTTACCGAGCGGGCGAGAGAATATGGGCTGCCCCAACCCAAGGGAATGCTGATTTTGGGCGTGCCGGGCTGCGGCAAGTCGCTCATTGCTAAAACCACCTCTCGGCTGTGGGGGCTGCCCTTGCTTCGCCTTGACATGGGTCGGGTGTATGACGGTTCGATGGTGGGGCGATCGGAAGCAAATTTGCGAAATGCACTGAAGACAGCGGAATCCATCTCTCCAGCGATTCTCTTCATTGACGAAATTGACAAAGCGTTTGCAGGTGGTGCTGGCTCAGCCGATTCTGATGGCGGAACATCCAGCCGCATTTTTGGTTCCTTCCTGACTTGGATGCAAGAAAAGCAGTCTCCAGTATTCGTGATGGCAACTGCCAACCGAGTCGAGCGCTTGCCTGGGGAGTTCTTACGAAAGGGACGATTCGACGAAATTTTCTTTGTAGACTTACCAACTACCGAAGAACGGCGAGAAATTTTCAAAATTCATCTATCGAAACGCCGATCCGATATTACTCACTTCGATTTGGATCAGCTTTCCAAAGTTTGTGACGGCTTCTCAGGGGCTGAGATTGAGCAAGCATTAGTTGCCGCGATGTATGACGCATTTGCGAAAGGTCGCGACTTCAATCAGCTTGATGTTATTGCTGCCGTGAAGGCAACATTGCCCCTGTCGAAGACGATGAGTGAGCAGGTGACTGCGCTGCGCGACTGGGCCAGACAACGCGCCCGCCCTGCTGCCTCCTCCTTTGCTGAATATATGCAAATGGAGTCCTAACAGTCTTTCTCTTCTGGTTCCCAACAGAAGGAAAGGTTAACCGCCGCTCGGTTAACAGCCGTACCAAATATGCCGTAGATTTGGTACTTGTTATTTTTACGGCACGACCGATTAACGTTGTTTCTCTCAAATTTCTCTACAGGAGGAAATCTGAACCATGTCTCACTTTAGCACTCTGCGCACCAAGATCACGGACGCCGAAATCCTCAAGTCTTCTCTGCGCGACCTCGGTATCAGTGTCAACACTAATGCTGATGTTCGTGGCTACAACGGTCAACGAGTTCGCTCTGACATCGTTGCTGTCCTCGAAGGTGAATACGATCTGGGTTGGTCTCGCAATGCAGATGGTTCCTTTGACCTAATCGCTGACCTCTGGGGTGTTGCTAAAAAGCACAACCAAACCGAACTCATCAACTCCATCAACCAAAAGTACGCTGTTAACAAGACTCTGGCTGAAGTGAAGCGCCCGGGTCTGCAAAACGCCAATGTTAAGCTCGTTGTTCAGAAGTAGCTTTCTCTGAGCGTTCCCAAATTGATGGGCTGGTCTAATGCAGATCAGCCCGTTTTTTATGGGCAAAATTTTGCTAAAGGGTGGCAAAACTGGGATGCACCCATTTTGGGATCTATGATGTGAGCGATCGCCCGATGGTTCTTTAAAGCCAACCGTCCACTGCTCATGCTGCAATTTTTGGTGGTGACATTCATATAGGGATTTTGGGTGGTATGGGCAATGTCTACACCACCCAAAAACGTTACCAATGGAGGGCTACCCAATGCTGATGGGCAAAGCTAACCAATACCAAAACTTACTCCGCCGCTATTGTGCAGAACGCCAAAGATTCGTCTATGCTGCTAGTGGCGATCGCGGGTTAGAGAAGCGGTTGACTAGCAGTTTTATAGGTAGGACTGAACCCCGTCCCAGGGGCATTTCAAATCTCCCTTCGTTCAGCATACGGGCATCTCAAGTAAAGTCATGGCTGTGATGTTTAGCTCTAGACGTTTTTGTTTAGCCTGCTAGTTAGGCTTGAGATATTTTTGAGACGCGGACGGCCGCGTTGGTTATGGCTAGGGATGTGTAGGTGATATTGATTGGTGATGCAGTATTTTTCGGTTGACCAGGCTCATGCATTGCGCTGCCTAGTGCGAGACTGTGGCCAGCAGGCACGACAACTCGCAACAGAGCATTTCCAGGTATTTGAGAAGGGAGCCAATGATTATGTGACCAGCGTTGACCGAGCGCTCGATGTCCGGTTGTCGGATACGTTGCGATCGCTGTTTCCAGATGATGGCCTGATTACTGAAGAAAATGCCGCCTCTCGGTTGGCGTACCATGCCAACTATGAGCGCCTGTGGTGCGTCGATCCGCTAGATGGCACCGATGATTTTATCCACGGCCGGCTCTACTATTCAGTGATGATTGGACTGCTCGATTGCTATCAGCCCGTTGCCGGATGGATTTACGCACCAACGTTAGACTGCTTATATTACGGTGGGCACGAGTGGGGTGTTTTTCAAAGCCGGGGCGATCGCTTACCCGAATCGTCTGTTGCCCCTGCGCCCCCACCCCTGTCCGACCAATATTGTTCAATTGTAATTGGCGAAAAGGACTATCGTCAGTTTGGCGCAGCGATCCAGCGTGTTGTGCCAGCGGTTCAATTTCGCTCCCTCGGCAGCTTCGGCTTAAAGGTGATGGAGGTCGTTAGCGGGCGGGCTGGGCTATATCTCTACTTTAATCGCCGCGTGAAGCTGTGGGATACGGTTGGCCCCATTGCCCTAGCGATCGCGGCTGGGCTAGTCTGTTGCGACCTAGACGGAACACCGCTCCGATTTACGCCTGATGCGATCGCTCCGGATACCCTTGCCCATACCCAGACGATTTTGGTAGGGTGGCCGTCTTACATCGAAGCATTACGACCGCTGTTGCAGCAAGCCGTATCCGCTGTATGTGCAGATTTAACATAAAAATGCGATCGCACATAGATACTGACCCTGATTTCGGAGTCATCCCCGTAACGTTTGTGGCAATCCGTTCTTCAGACAGTGAAGATTTGGGAGAATTTACGGGTAATATGGTTGAGGCAAATCCGGGTCGGACATCGTCAATCATCCAGAGATTGTGCAATGTTCACATTGATGAAATCAGCCGGTACCATCAAATCAGTTTTACCCGTGCTGCATCACCGTCTATGATGTGAATGAAGTCTATCTTCGTTCCTGAGCTTAGCGATAGTGGTATTCGGTCAATGCCGATAGAGCGATCGCCAAGACCAGTAACAATTGACCAGTATTGTTGATCTTTTGAAGTTTGGGCACCTTCCATGCAAACTGAAGCTTTTAGTGAGCTTTTCCCACTCTTTAACGCTGCCAGCCCAGAAACCCTGGAATGGCTCCTATCGATCGCGGTTGAACATGATTACCCAGCCGACCGCGCTGTTTTGATGGAAGATGCTTGGGGGAATGCGGTTTACTTCATTGAATCCGGGTGGGTAAAGGTTCGTCGCCATGCCGGAGAAGAAGTCGTCACCCTAGCCATTTTGGGGCAAGGCGATTTCTTTGGAGAGATGGCTATCCTTGATGAATCCCCTCGCTCAACGGACGTTGTTGCATTGTCTCAGGTGAAATTGCTGAGCGTTTCAGCTCAGCGGTTCATTCAAACCTTGTTCAAAGATCCTCAACTTCATCATCGGATGTTGCAGTTGATGGTGACTCGTCTGCGTCAGACCAATGTGCGCTTTCAGCTACGCCATCAGCCTTCTGCCATCAAGCTGGCTTATACCCTGGTTTATTTGGGTGAAAATTATGGCGTGCCCTCTGATGAAGGCACCGACATTTTTAATATACCGCTACAGGATTTGTCTGATGTATCAGACATCAGCGTTGATGAAACAACCAAAATCATGGAAAAGTTAGCCGATAAGTCTTGGTTGGCCATTGATGAGTCACAGCAGGTGATTCATTTAACCAATATCAAGCAACTGACTCATCTCGCTAGCAAAATTTGATGCTGCTGGGCTGAATGCGATCGCCCGATTTTATTCGGCAACTCGGCTGGGTAACGTTGAGAAACGCTAAGCCCCGTCAGTGCGGCTGACGATCAGCCGGTGATTGACGCTGGTTCACCGCTAGGGCACAGAGAGAACGCTGAAGGCTAGAAGCAGCTATAGCTTTGAGCGATCGCACGGCAGCAATTGGAGGCTGGAGGGCAGCTAGCCGATCAGCTTATCAAAGTTATCGAGGGTAGCGGCCGCGTCGTCGGTTGCAAGCTTGGGAAGGATACGATGACTCCTCAATAGTTCAACGCCTCGTTTGCATTCATCCTTCAGCACCTTGAGGTAGCGATCGATTGTTTCATCATTGCTGCGATCGCCCAAAATTTGCACCACCAGGTTGATATTAGACACCAATCCGCTGAACTCCTCGGAAAGATGCTCAATGATGCGATCGCTGTCGTAGACATGTTCTTCCAAGGAGCTAAGCTTTTCGGTGAGCGAAACCGTTTGGCGCTGGGCAGCGATACTGCGTTTCATCAGCATAGAGTGCTTTTGCAGCCGCGCCCGCACACTGTCCAGCAAATCATTGCGCGTAAACGGCTTGGTTAAATAATCATCTGCACCTAGGTTCATGCCCTGACGCAAATCCGATTGGTCAGTGCGTGCCGTTAGAAAAATAAACGGAATGGCGGCTGTTGTAGGATTATGCCGCAGAGCATTTAATACGCCATAGCCATCAATGCCCGGCATCATGATGTCGCAGAGAATGAGGTCGGGTTGTTTTTCGCGTACAATCCGCAACCCAAAGCTGCCATCTTTAGCGCAAATCACGGTGTATCCTTCCGTTTCCAAGATGGCAGTAATATTTTCTCGGATGGGTTGCTGGTCTTCAATAACAAGAACGGTAGTCATGCCTCGGTACCTTAACAGAATAATGTGCAGACGGCTCTGGTCTGCAGTGCTGTGCGAAATAATACGGGTTGCTGACGTGGTAAATGCTGGTTCAACGAACTCCCTATCTCTAATTACTAGGTTAGCGAAGAGTGCGATGCGTAGGGATACTGATGGCAGGTAATTATTGATACTGCGGTAGACGTGTTGCCTGGCGATCGCCGTGTTGAATAAACCCAGCCCTTGAGAGACAGAGCCATTGGCAAAAGCGGGACTTTCCCCCGGATTCAGAACGGACGTGACCGGGATGAGTCGGCTGTTTTCCTAATCTGAACCACTTCTGACCCCCTCTAGACTGAAGTGAAGCCCCTCTTTAATTCTGCCGTGCGCCCCTGCTGCTATGAATCACCCATTGGAGTCATCCTGTCCGCGGGTCATCGATCGCTACAGCTAGACCGATCCAGGGGCAGCGTTACAGTCATGGTGGTTCCCTGTCCAACCAAACTTGACACCTGAATCGACCCACCGTGCAGCTCAACGGACTTTTTGACAATGGACAGCCCCAACCCGGTTCCCTGAGTTGTTCCCACATTGCCAGCTCGATGAAATTGCTCAAATAAATGGGGTAAGTCATCTTGAGGAATGCCGATACCGCGATCGCACACCGAAAATAAAACCGCATCACTCTCTAGAATGATCGAAAAATCCACTGCATCACCAGGATGAGAATACTTAATTGCATTGGAGAGTAGATTGGTAAGGATCTGACGCAGCAATTGTTCATCTGCGTGGATAATGGTCACTGACTGAGCGATCGCCGGTGGCTGGAACTGAAGCCGCAGGGCAATCGTTTTCTTATCGGCGATGCTGAGTTGCAGTTCTTCCGTCAAATTGGTGCAGAAGGCAACAATATCAATGGCGATCGGTTGAAACGGCAGCCGTCCTGCTTCCGCTCGCCCAATAATTAGCACATCGTCCAGCAGGCGCGTCATTTGCTCGACCCCAGTCTGAATACGGTTGTAATGCTTCAAGCGTTTTTCGTCTGAGCATTTTTGACCGAAATAACGCAGAATCTCGGACGACCCCAAGATCGTAGCTAGAGGGGTACGAAATTCATGGGATGCCATCGTGATAAACCGTGATTTCAGTTCATTCAACTGTTTCTCTTTTTCGAGAGCGTTACGAATATCCTGTTCAACTCGTTTATATTTTGTGATGTCTTGCGTGGTTACCATGCCAGCAAAACAGTCGCCTTGGCGATCGGTGAGGGGCGTAAACTGGAACAGATAGGTGCGATCGCTCAGGGTCAATTCCAGGCTATCCGGCTGCCCAGTCAGGGTTTTGCGATAGTGCGGCTCTAGCTGTTGAGCAATCTCTGACGGAAACACATCCCAGAGCAACCGTCCTTCTAACGTATCTTTGGAAAGATTCATCGGAGCTAGCCCCGTACCATCTGCAATGGTATGGCACAACTGATGATCAAATAAAAGCACTGCCCCATTCGGAAAATTTTTGGCCAACGTACGATAACGCTCTTCGCTCTGACGGAGCTGTTGTTCAGCGGCGCGGCGCTCTGTAATATCTTCGCAAGTGCCCAAAATTCCCATAATGTTGCCATAGGAGTCGTAGAGCGGAATGAGGTTTTTATCAATCCAGTACGGACGACCATCAGCCTGAACGTGAGTTTCAATGATGTGATAGTCTGGCTGCCCAGCTTCCATGATCCGTCGTTCCTTGCGCTGATACTGTGCCGCCATTTCCTTCGGATAGAGATCAAAATCAGTGCTGTCTTTGCCCAGCGCCGTCGGAGAATCTAGGCCAACGCTGCGGGCAAAGGCCAGGTTGCAGCCGAGATAGGTAGATTGCCGATCTTTCCAAAAAATGGCTTCAGGAATATTGTCCACTACCAGTTGCAGAAATTGTTTAGAGGCCTGTAGCTGGCTTTCGGCCTGCTTGCGTTCGGTGATGTCGATGCCTACAAAAACGGCGACTTGATTATTGGCATACTTTTGGGCGACGGATAGATATTCACGCATTTCTCCATGAATATCGATGGGGGTTTCGCGGGTGGCGGTGAGGTCATCACTAGCAAAAAAGTCTTTCATGAAGGTGTTAAATTCAAGCCGTCCACCCAGGAAACCAATGGGCTGCTTCACAAAGTCTTCGGGCGATCGCCCGAAGGTTTCAGCCATGCGTGTATTCACGCCTTGGTAAATGAGATCGGCATCTACCCAGGAAATCAGTCCTGGCACAGCATCGAGGACGGCCCGCAGTTGATCTTTGGCGCGTTGGAGTTCGGCCTGAGCGCGTTTGCGATCGCTAATATCACGGATAATGACCATGACTTCGTGGATGTCGCTCACCGCAAACCGCGCTTCATAGTCGTACAGCGCGCTGCCCAACGTCAACTGATACTCAAAATGCTGGATAGCCTTTGTGGTGAGGGCTTGTTCAACGCAGCGTAGAGCAGGATGGGCAATGTCAGCCGGAAATACGTCGGTTAAATGTTTACCCAAAAAGTCTTCATCGGGAACCGGAATGACGCCGTGGGGATCGGGTTTGTAGTTTACCAAAACGCCATCGCGGGTGATGCGGAGGATGGCGTCGGGAAGGGCATTGAGCAGCGCCCGGTTGGTAGACATACTCTGCTCTAGGGTGATTTCGGCTCGCTGGCGCTTGAGGGCATTGGCGATAATTTCACCGACCAAAATTAGCAACATTTTGATGTCTTGGGCCCACGGGCGTGGCGATCGCTCGGCATCCAGCCCAATGAAGCCCAATAGGGACTGTTCTAGAACAATTGGCACTTGAATGGCGGACTGAATATCTGCGGTGCGATGGAGGAGGCGATCGCACTCTGGCAGGGCCAAAGCATCCGACTCGGCGGCTTGCGAGATGCTGAATGATCGAAATTGATAAAAATGGTGGATGTCTGGGGCGTAATGGGTGATGGGCACAGTTTTATAGCGATCGCAGAGGGCAGCAGCATAGGGCGCACACCATTCGTGGGTATTGGAGAGGCGCTGTTGGTCATCCGAAAAGCGAAATAGATAGCTGCGATCGGCTCCCGTAAATTCTCCGATCGCTTTGAGAGCCGCGTGAATCCCATCATCAATTTGGGTCGCTTTGCGATGGATGAACTGTCCTGAAATTTTTGTGACCAATTCTTCAAGACGGATACGATTTTTGAGCGCTTCTTCAGTTTCTTGGTGGCGGACAATTTCGTCCTGAAGTTGGATATTCAGTTGATATTTTAGGAACTGTTCGGAAGTTAGCAAGCCGAGCGGATGGCCCTGTTCGTCTACGACAGGCAGATGGTGAATACTGTGGTCGTGAAAACAGCGGGCGATCGCGCTAGGCTGAGTGAGTTGTGCCTGCGGCAAACTGATGACGGGTGATGTCATCACGGATCGGATACTGGTCTGGTGAATATCAACCGTCGTCACCGCTCGAATAATATTTTTGCCTGTCAAAATCCCGACAAGGCGATCATTCTCCGTTACCAAAGCACAATTGGGCGGCAGTTCTGGTAGCTGCCACGTCTCGCTGCTCAGTTTTTCTTCCTTGGCTGCGATCGCCCTTGATTGAGTCTGGCTGATTTTGTGCAGCACCTCGATCAATAATGTATCCGCCGAAACTGTAACAATTGATTGAATAAGAGCGTCAGTCATAGGACGTGTTAGATGCGTTTGACATAAAACCGATAGGATTTACGCAGTAGACCCTGAAAGGGATGAATAGTTTGAAACCCGGTCTGCCCTGAAGTGCCGATGACTAAACGGTTGGTGAATGTCCATCTGAGCATGATTATGAACCGGAATGATGGTACGAAAATCATTGAATTCTATTACGCAGGGTGCCCCAAAATGGGAAACTTTCTCCAGGCAACCCAATTCAAATGAGATGGCGTAAGCATGATGGAGAAAAACACCGGCACCGGTTGACTGTGAACTAGGCAGAACTCAGAAAAGGGCTGTTTCAGGAAGGGCGTGTTGGATGCAGGCGCACTAGCCATTTCAGGTGTATGCATCTTCGCCGTTCTTTTCGCCGTTTCCTATCGCCATTTTCGCCAGTTGAGGTAAAGATCATTGCACAAATACGGCGCTTAGCGGTGTCGGAATTAGAGATATTCAGCATTAGGAGGCTAAGATGCAAACGAGACGGCGGCGATCGCTGTGGATTATTCCGTGGGTGTTGAGTGTGTGGTTGATGGGCTGTCAGATCAGTCCGCCGATGAATGGTGCAACCCCAGAGCCAGCTAGTACCAGTGAAACTACCGAAACCACTGAAACCACCGAAACCACTGAAGACAGGGCATCGAGCGATCGCCCTGCGATTGATTCTATGCCCGACACTGTGCCCCAAACGGTGGTGGAGCGCGTCTTACAGCTTGCGTCTGATCAGAGCAATGCCCCAGTGGACGCGCTATCCATTGTGCAGGCAATGGACAAAACTTGGTCAGATGGCTGCTTAGGGCTAGGCGGCCCGTCGGAACTTTGCACAATGGCACTGGTAGACGGCTGGTGGGTGCAGGTGACGGATGGTGAGGCTGTATGGAACTATCGCACGGATGCCACAGGGCAAGCGATCCGAAGAGAACCACCAGATTTAGCTAATTAAGTCCAGCGAATCGTATCTAGCCAAACGGGTTAGGACTCTTTGGATGGGTAGGGCGAGCTGGGGTAACAGTCAACAGCGATCGCATTTCATTAAGCAATTCATCCTGTTCATGCCGCAAATCGTCTAGCCGTTGGGCGATCGCATCAAAGCGCTGCTGCGGGGATTGTCCGTCTAAGTTATCGTGGGCAATCGTCACTAACCATTGCGATCGCAGAAAATGCCCTATGCGCAAAATCAGCCACCACGCCAGCCGCACCGGCGCATTTAATACTGCAATCCATGCCCGCTGCAACAGTTGAGTCAGTGCGCCCAATAGCCCCCACAGCAGCACCACAGCCACCAGCACGGCAATCACGCCAATCCGGGGATGAATGACCAACCAGTTGATCAGCGGGTGAGCCTGTAGCCAATCGGTAATGCGATCGAACAGGATATGCTGCAAACTGTTGAGGGCAGTGTTGATGACGCGATCGATACTGCTGCTCATTGAATGGGTCTCCTGGCACGAGCGCGTTGCTTACAATAGCTCTTCTTCGAGGGTTTTCCCCCAGCGCTTCAGCCAACTGATAACGTCGGGCGGCAGACTGGCTCTGGCACGAGCGATCGCATTGATACACACATGATGAGTGCTAGCCCGCGCTACACAGGGCATTGGCTCCCCTTCTGCACCTTCGATATAAATTTCGTAGAGGGTTTCAAAATCGCTGCTGCCAAGCTGTCGCGGACTCAGTTGAATCAACTGGCGATCGCCACAAAGCATGGGTTGAAAGAAATCGACCGTGGCATTGGTGATGGGAAGAGCAACTTTAGGGTAGCAAAAAAAGGCTTGCAGGTTGATTCCCGTGTCGGCAAGCGAGGCTTCGTAGGCTTCATGGCAAGCAGACAGGACGTGCGTAAAATACACGACACCTGCTGCATCTGTTTCCTGAAAGCGAACCGTGCGGCGATAATGGTACGTCATAAGCTCAGCAGCGATAAACACTTAAGCAGGCGAAACGGTTGCCCGCGATCGCCGTCCGATTTCCTCCCTAGGAGTGACTCAAAAGCCGCCTTCTGCCTCAGAACCGTTCTCGCTACCCATCAAAAGACTCTTTTTTGCGCCCATGCAGGTTTCAAGTCTGCGTCGATAGCTTTGGGAGGGGGAAGTGAGAAGACGGATTTAGGAAAAGGGCGGCAACCCTAGAGTGCGTCCGTTTGTGCAGGTAGGCGATCGCCTGCAACATTCGCTAAGGTCAGAGTAGATGATCGAGCGGGGGTACATTGGGCTAACAGATATATCCGATGATCCATCAAGACACATTTCAGACATTCTACGATTGAGAGGGGACAGCGTGACGGCAACCATCGAGGCATTGAATAGCTCTGTCCTTCACACAACGGTCGCACAACGATAGCTAAACCTCTGATTCCTCCACTCCACCCCTAGATGAAGAACGGTGAAAATGCAATAGGACAGACCATCTAACAACTGTTCGTAACGATATAAATTTCTTTACAACCCCGGAGTGCGGCAGGCGATCGCTGGTAGCACCCTACCCAGACATAGCTACCTCGCAGAGTGATCCGACCGCAGCCCCATAAAGTTGCAAATATCACAGTTCCAAGTTGCTGTTACGTTAGTCTAAACCCAATAACCATCGACCATCGCATCCTCCACAACCGCAGGTGAGTGTTTCTCTATGCCAGCAATACCAGATTCCCAACCGTCGATCGCTCAACATTACCACGAGCGAACGAAATACGATCCCGACACCATTGCGTCCAAATCGCAGCCCTTAGATTGGAGCCAACAGCCGATTCCCTTCAAGGAGTATAAGCTTGGCACAACGGTAGACCTCAAGCCCTATCTTACCGATGAATTTGAGCCAGCCGACCCAGTTCATATTGAGTGGCGGCGATTGTCGAAGCTGTTTTTGTGCAGCTATGGGTTGACGGTGAAAATGCTGACCATGAGCGGCGATCCGGTCTACTTTCGGGCAGCACCGTCGGCGGGTGGATTGTATCCGGCAGAACTCTATTTGATCTCGCGGGGCACATCACTGCTGCCGCCTGGGTTATACAACTATCAGCCGCGATCGCATTCATTGCTGCGATTTTGGGACAGTAACGTGTGGGGTAGCTTGCAGGATGCTTGCTTTTGGCATCCGAGTCTTGATAATACTCAGATTGCACTGGTGACAACAGCGGTCTTTTTTCGATCGGCCTGGCGCTACCAAGACCGAGCCTATCGCCGTATTTTTCTGGACACTGGGCACTTACTGGGCAACATTGAACTGGCCAGCGCCATCAGCGACTATCGTCCCCATCTTATCGGCGGTTTTCGGGATGAGTCAGTGAATCAGTTGATGTATTTGAACTCTGAGGAAGAGGGGGCGATCGCGGTTATTCCCTTGGCGGACTTGCTCGATGTGAATCAAAATTTGCCCTTAGCCACCACGGCGCTGCCATCGGCTGCCCAGACTCAGTATCCCGACATTCCTGATGGTGAGCTGCTGGGCTATTTGCATCAGGCAACACACATCAGCGATCGCGCCGCCAAACCGGTTGTAACGCCACCCGCCACTGAACCGGCAGAGGCGCAAGATACGCCCCAACTCGACAAGTACAATTTTCCGTTTTGCCTGAAAGTCTCGACGGTTTCATCGCCTGTGCAGTGGGGCGATAATCTGTCCGGGCTGGAGTCTACTATTCTGAAACGGCGATCGACCCGTGCCTACAGTGGGGCTGACCTCACGCTGAACGAACTCAAGGCGATTCTAGATTTCACGTATCATCCTCACCATTACATTGACCAAAATCTCGATCGCCAACCGGATTACTTTGACCTTGGTTTAATTGAAACATTTGTGGCAGTATCGGGCGTGGAGGGACTCGACGAAGGCTGTTACTATTACGCACCCAATGCAGAGGAACTGCGCCAAATTCGTTTCAAAAATTTTCGCCGAGAACTCCATTTTCTATGCTTAGGGCAGGATCTTGGCCGGGATGCAGCGGCGGTTGTTTTTCATACGGCTGATTTGGAACGCGCGATCGCTCGGTATGGCGATCGGGCCTATCGCTACCTTCACATGGATTCTGGCCACCTAGGGCAGCGCATGAACCTGGCTGCGATTCATTTAGGGCTGGGAGTCAGCGGTATTGCTGGTTTTTTTGATGACTCGGTGAACGAAGTGCTGGGCATTCCTACGGATGAGGCAGTGCTGTATATCACAACGCTGGGCCGTCCCAAGTAGGAGTCGTTGGCGTTGCTGAATAGCAGGCTCAATTGGAATGCAGTTGCAATTTATTCAACTCTAAAATTCGGTGGTTCTCTATTAGTAAAGATTTTGGGTGGTGCGGACTTGTCCACACCACCCAAAATCTTTGTACCTAAAGTCATTATATGAGTACCGCTACCCCTGCGGGCAGCTAGCTACAGCGTCGAGATTCATGGAGTCAGGAACACCCAATCGCGAGGTTGGGAAGCTCGCGCTGTATCCGTAGGGTCAGCGTCGGGAGGATGTCACTCATCGGGTTGGGGCGATCGCCGGTTTTGAATCCAAAGCTGAATGGCAAGGGCCAGTAGTCCTAGAGTGGCGATCGCAAATAGGGTAGTGGCCAAGGTGCTAAGCCCCATCACCAACGTCCGCACAGCAATACCAACTTTAGCCGCCAACTGATTAGTCAGCGACACAGGCTTGTTGGCAAAGGTTTCGACAATTGACCGCGTTAAAAAATAAAGCGCTGTCGCCAAGCTGCCCGATACTCCTGCCCCAATGACGCAGCGCAGCGGCGTTGGAGGTGTATCGCCGTTAGAGGACATTTTGGCTGGCGTTTTAGGATTCGGATCTGAAGTCATGGCAGCTTTGTAAACGCTTTTTTTAGGGGTAGTCCTCTGGTAATGATGTTTGGTGGTGTGGGCAACGCCCACACCACCCAATTACCTGAATACCATTACCTCTTTAGGATAAAACTCGATAGGCTGAATGGCGACTATGCCTTGGGAATATGTCACTGCTGCGCGCGCTATCTGAAAAGCAGGGCGCGATCGCAGCACGGAACACGTTTTTCAAGACCCCCTCTCAACTGCCTTGAACCACCTGAATACCGTGGGCAACCGATTGGGTCGTCCATATTTCTAGGTCTGGAGTGGAGAGTGTGGCGCGAACGGTGGCTGCTATCTGTTCGGCCTGTTCGGCGGTTTCTGCGATCGCAAACACGGTCGGCCCCGATCCTGACATCATGACACCCAGCGGCTTCGCGGCGGCAAAGGCGGCTTTTAGTTCTGCGATCGCCCCGTACTCCGGTAATGCAACCTTTTCTAAATCATTATGGAGCAGTTGCCCAACCTTTGCGATGTCCTGAGCCGTAATCGCAGACACCAAGGCTCCAGAGTGAATTCGCTGTCGCCGTCCGCTGACATCCGCCTCCCCTGAAACATAGGTTTCACCGAAGGACTGCCGATAGGTTTTGTATGCCCAGGCAGTGGAAATGCTAAGGCTGCGATATTTAGCCAGCACCAAATACAGAGTATTCAGGCTTGGCAACGGCGCTAAGACCTCTCCCCGCCCGGTGGCGATCGCGGTTCCCCCAGCGACACAAAACGGAACATCGGAACCGAGCTGTGCGCCTAGGTCTTGCAGATCGGCTTGGGTTAATCCCAAATTCCACATCAAATCTAGCCCCACCAGCACCGCCGCCGCGTCCGTCGAACCGCCCGCCAAGCCGGCTCCGACAGGAATCTTTTTCTCAAGCTGAATTTCAACGCCGCCGAAGCGATTGTAAACGTCGGGGAATTGCTCTGCCATCAGGGCGGCGGCTCGATAGACTAAATTGCTCTGGTCGTTGGGAACGCCCGGGTGGCGACAGCGTACCCGAATTTGCTCTACGTCAATTGCCCGCACCGTCAGCCGATCGCACAGACCAATGCTTTGCAAAATCATGGCTAATTCGTGGAAACCATCCGGGCGATCGCCAATAATTTCGAGGTAGAGATTGATTTTGCCCGGCGCGAGAAGGGTATAAGTCTGCATGAACTACCGCGTAAAGTTCCTCTGCCCAACCTCGTGATGGCTGGCCCGACATCACGGATGAACCAGCGCCACCAGCGCATTGCTAAGCCGAACCCACTGCACAACGTTCAGGTCTTCTGCACGAGCTTGGACGGATACTTCCAATTGTTCCAGTAAATGACACAGGCGATCGCGTTCCACCACGGATTTCAAATTATTCCGCAGCATTTTTCGCTTGGCGGCAAAGCCTAGCCGCACCAGTTGATCAAGATGGGTCGGATTAGTAGCTACCGGATCGGGCGATCGGGGCCGCAGCCGCACCACCGCCGACTCAACCTTGGGCGGCGGCTGAAAGGCCTTTGCCGGAACCGTACAAATGAATTCGCAGTCAGCCAAATACTGCACTCGCACCGACAGCGCCCCAAAGGCCGTAGACCCGGCAGTCGCACAAAGGCGCTCGGCGACTTCCTTCTGGGTCAACAACACAACGGCATCATAGCGGGGGCTGGCTGGCTGCGCGATCGTACCCAGCAACTTTTCCAAAATTGGCCCGGTAATGTAATAGGGAATATTAGCCACCACTTTGTTCGGCATCTGGGGCTGAGTGGTTTCTGTCTCTGAGGCGATCGCAGCGGTTAAATCTAAGGGCAAAATATCACCCTCAATCAATTGCAGATGGCTGGCATCCCGAAACTGATGGCGCAGCTTTTGGCACAAATCTCGATCGACCTCAACAGCCACCACCTGTTCAACCAAAGGCAGGAGCCAGCGCGTCAGCACTCCAGTCCCTGGGCCAATCTCCAACACGCGATCGCCCGGTGATAGGTTTGCGGCCGTCAAAATCTGGTGCAACACGTTTTCGCTAGTGAGCCAATGCTGACCCAATCGTTTCCGAGGCTGATGTTTCATACCGATATTCTAGGTCGCGTTGCCAAGCTCGCTGCGGATCAAAGCAAACGTCCCACCACCGTCAAGCCAATGCAGGTTTTAGCAAGATTTGCCGAATGCACCGCCAGGCGGAGGGGAATGGGCATCACCGTGAAAAAATATAATCCCTGCGATCGCCCATGCCGTCTCCCATTCCTCCCTGCGCCAACCTCCACCCTAAAATTTGCTTGACTGTGCCATTAAGTATTGTTACCCCTGCGTGATATGATTGGCTGTGGTTTGTGAGGTATGCGAACCACTCGGTTTTCTAGTAGCTAAGCACTGTGAACGCGCCAGACAGACGACTCGACTCCGCATTGTCAGAACAGCCAAATTCTGAGGCAACCTCCTCAGTGGAGGCCTTACCCGACGCTGATGCTTCGACCCTATCCTCCTCCATGGAGGACTACTATCGATTGCAGCGAGATTTATTGCTGACAACGCTGGTTGGGGCGATCGTGATTTTTGCTAGCGTCTGGGTGTTCTATTCCCTGAATATTGCACTGAACTATTTACTCGGTGCATGTACGGGTGTAATTTACTTGAGGATGTTGGCAAAAAACGTCGAGCAACTTGGACGGCAACGGTTACGGCTGGGCAATACAAGACTGGCGCTACTTATCGTGCTTATCGTAGTCGCTTCTCAGTGGAATCAGCTACAGATTCTGCCTATTTTTCTAGGCTTTCTGACGTATAAAGCCGCGCTCATCGTCTACGTCCTGTGGACAAGCTTCGCACCTAGCCTCGACTAAACCTGAGTACGTCCGATTTGGCGATTTGACTATCTCTCTGGGGAATTTCAACGAATGGAAATGCTGAACACGTTAACCGCAATTCATCTCTTCCCCCTAGCAGAACTCGAAGTTGGCCAGCATTTGTATTGGCAGCTTGGCGGACTCAAGATTCATGGACAAGTGTTCATCACGTCCTGGGTCGTTATTGCTGTGCTGGTTACTCTCTCAGTCTTGGCAAGCCGCAATATTCAAACCGTTCCGTCTGGTTTACAGAACGTGATGGAATATGCCTTGCAGTTCATTCGAGACTTGGCAAAAGGACAGATTGGCGAAAAAGAATATCGCCCCTGGGTTCCATTTATTGGGACACTGTTCTTGTTCATCTTCGTTTCCAACTGGGCGGGTGCATTGCTGCCCTGGCGGTTGATTGAACTGCCAGACGGTGAACTAGCGGCTCCAACAAGCGACATCAATACAACGGTAGCACTGGCATTGTTGTCGTCTTTAGCTTATTTCTATGCTGGCTTCAGCAAGAAGGGGTTGGGGTACTTCGGCAACTACGTGCAGCCGGTGGCATTTATGTTGCCGTTCAAGATTATTGAGGATTTCACAAAGCCGCTCTCTCTGAGCTTCCGTCTATTTGGCAACATTTTGGCGGATGAGTTAGTGGTGGCTGTGCTTGTTCTTCTCGTCCCGTTGTTTGTGCCACTGCCAGTTATGGCGCTGGGGTTATTTACCAGTGCGATTCAGGCGCTAATCTTTGCGACGCTGGCGGCCGCCTACATTGGAGAAGCGATTGAAGATCATGAAGAAGAGCATGAGTAAGAGCATTGCTGCTCTCTCAGTTGATTCGTTTGCGGTGTTGGCATCGGTGCAACTGCCGTGCGAGCTGGGGCGAGAGGCTAATCTAAGCCTTGTCCCTCATCATGTCTAACGCTTAACCGATTTTAGTTTGTACTGTTTTAAGTAGGGGAAACTCAATCATGGAACCAATTGTTGCTGCTGCTTCTGTTATTGCTGCCGCTCTAGCGGTCGGTTTGGCTGCGATCGGCCCAGGTCTTGGTCAAGGTAATGCAGCAGGTCAGGCTGTTGAGGGGATTGCCCGTCAGCCCGAAGCTGAAGGTAAAATCCGTGGTACGTTGTTGCTCAGCTTGGCGTTCATGGAAGCGCTAACTATTTACGGTCTTGTAGTTGCGCTGGTTCTCTTGTTCGCAAATCCTTTCTCTTAGGTTAGCGTGTCTGGGTAGGGCGATCGCGCTCTGCCCAATCGCTGTGTGCTGCAACAGGTTTTCTCGTACTGTTCATACCAGACATGAGCGATCGCTGTTGTAGCATCGCACCAGGTTATAATGCCGGGTGTTCAACTGAAAGTAGTATTGCAATCCTCGACACAACCGAGGCAACAAGAGATATGACGCATTGGACAATTCTGCTGGCCGAGGAAGCAGGCGGCTTGTTTGACCTAGATGCAACGTTGCCGCTGATGGCCGTTCAGTTCCTAGTGCTGACTGCGGTACTGGACACTGTATTTTATAAGCCGATTGGAAAAGCGATCGACGATCGCGACGAATTGATTCGCACGAGCCGGGCTGAAGCCCGCGAGCGCCTTGAAAAAACCAAGCGCTTGACTGAACAGTACGAGGCTGAACTAGCGGATACCCGACGGCAGTCTCAAGCCATTATTGCAGAGGCTCAAGCAGAGGCTCAAAAAATCTCTGCTGAACAGATTGCACAGGCTCAACAAGAGGCTCAGGCTCAGCGAGAGCAGGTTCAGCGCGAGCTGGATCAGCAAAAGGCGGAGGCAATGCAGTCGCTTGAGCAACAGGTCAGTGGTCTAAGTCAGCAAATTTTGGATAAACTACTTGGCACAAAAGCAGCTTAGACGGTTTTTTATCTTCGATGTAAGGGGTTGGGTAGAGGCTGCAACTGAGTTAATCTGCCGGTTGCGAGCTATAGCAAGCTTAGATGGTTGCGTCTACCTTCCTGTAGCGTAATCTATCCGTGTGGATAAGGCTTAGGGCGAGGGTGCGGCTTCCAAGCGTTGGGTCGGCTGTACCGCAGGGCTAGGTTGAGTGAATCAACGACAGTTTAAGGCATCATGGGAACTTTGTATTGGCTAGCTGGACAGGCACGATTTGTTCTGGAAGCATCCGAAGTAGAGGAGTCTGGCTTCGGTCTAAACTTCAATCTTCTGGATACAAATCTGATTAATTTAGTGATTATCATCGCTGTTCTGATTTACTTCGGTCGCGGTTTTTTGGGCAAAATGCTGTCAGAGCGACGAGCAGGGATTGAGCAAGCTATCCGAGACGCTGAGGAACGCAAAAAGTCTGCATCGGCGGCCCTTGCTGAGCAACAGCAAAAGCTGGCGCAAGCCAAAGTGACGGCTGAGGAAATTTTGAAAGATGCGGAACTCTCAGCAAAATCTGCACGAGAATCTATCCTGACGCAGGCAGAGCGGGATGTGGCTCGGCTCCGAGAAGCCGCTAGCCAAGACATTACGGCTCAGCAGGAGCGAATGATTCGAGAGATTCGCAACCGCGTTGTGGCCCTCGCAATGGAGCAGGCTGAGTCCCAGCTTCGTGACCAGATAGATGACAGCAGGCACGCAGAATTGGTCGATCGTAGTATTGCGATGTTGGGAGGCTAGTCATGAATGATAGTTCGATTACTGCCGAAATTCTTGAACCCTATGCTCAGGCATTGATGGCGATCGCTAAATCCAATGATTTAGTCGATCCGTTCAGCAGCAACATTGCCGACATCCTTGAACTCTTCAAACAGTCCGATGACCTGGATAGCCTTCTATCTAGCCCAGTGATGGCAGACGAAATTAAAAAGAATGTCTTGCGGCAGCTCCTTGCAGAGCAGTCTCATCCGCTGGTGATGAATTTTCTGATGCTTCTGGTCGATCGCAAGCGCATCATGTTCTTGCCGGGGATTTGCAAGCAGTTTCAGGCGCTCGTTCGAGAGTTGAAGCAAACTGTATTGGCAGAAGTGACATCGGCTGTTTCGCTGTCAGACGAGCAGCAAGAAGCGATTCGTCAGAAGGTATTGACCATCACAAGCGCTCAACACGTTGAGTTAGACCTGATCCAAGATACTGATCTCATTGGTGGTGTCATCATTAAGATTGGTTCCCAAGTCATTGACGCGAGTCTACGGGGGCAATTGCGGCGCATTGGCCTCAAGCTTAGTGCGACTACTTGACGCTCTATGTCACTGTTTGAAAATTGATATTTTGATATCTTGAACAGTGGCATTCTAAACTCTGGCATATCGCAAGAATCCAAAATAAGAACACACCGTTTGTTGAGAGACAATTCCTATGGTAAGTATCAGACCTGACGAAATTAGCAGCATTATTCGCCAACAGATTGAGCAATACGACCAAGAGATCAAGGTGTCCAATGTGGGGACTGTTCTCCAGGTTGGTGACGGCATTGCTCGCATCTACGGGCTGGAGAAGGCGATGGCCGGGGAACTGCTGGAATTTGAAGATGGCACTGTTGGCATTGCACTCAACCTTGAAGAAGATAACGTTGGTGCGGTTTTGATGGGCGATGGTCGCTCTATTCAAGAAGGTAGCTCCGTTACGGGCACTGGACGGATTGCTGAAGTGCCGGTTGGTGAAGCCATGGTTGGTCGTGTTGTTGATGCGCTAGCTCGTCCTATTGATGGCAAGGGCGATATTGCTACGTCTGAGTCCCGTCTGATCGAATCTGCAGCGCCGGGTATTATCGATCGCAAATCAGTGTACGAGCCGTTGCAAACTGGAATTACGGCTATTGATGCCATGGTTCCCATTGGTCGCGGCCAGCGGGAGTTAATCATTGGCGATCGCCAGACCGGAAAGACATCAGTGGCGATTGACACTATCCTCAACCAAAAAGAGGAAGATGTGATTTGCGTATACGTTGCGATCGGGCAGAAAGCATCGACCGTTGCTCAGATTGTTGAAGTTCTGCGTCAGCGAGGCGCGCTAGACTACACGATTGTTGTGGCGGCAAATGCTAATGCTCCGGCGACCTTGCAGTACCTTGCACCCTATACAGGGGCAACGTTGGCGGAGTACTTCATGTATAAAGGCAAGGCCACGCTAGTGATCTACGATGATTTGTCAAAGCAGGCTCAGGCATATCGTCAAATGTCGCTACTGCTGCGCCGTCCGCCCGGTCGTGAAGCCTATCCTGGAGACGTATTCTTTCTGCATTCGCGGCTGCTGGAGCGGGCTGCAAAACTCAGTCCTGAGCTAGGCGAAGGCAGCATGACGGCCCTGCCAATCATTGAAACTCAGGCGGGTGACGTATCGGCTTACATTCCAACCAATGTTATTTCGATTACCGATGGTCAGATTTTCTTGTCCTCTGACTTGTTTAATGCAGGTCTGCGTCCGGCAATTAACGCGGGTATTTCGGTATCCCGCGTTGGCTCAGCCGCTCAGATCAAGGCGATGAAAAAGGTGGCAGGCAAGGTTAAGCTTGAACTGGCTCAATTTGCTGAACTAGAGGCATTTTCCCAGTTTGCTTCTGATTTAGATAAGGCGACTCAGCAACAGCTTGCGCGGGGGCAGCGACTGCGGGAATTGCTAAAGCAGCCTGAGTATTCTCCACTGCCTGTCACTGATCAGGTAGCCATTATCTATGCCGGGATTAACGGGTATCTTGATGAGCTGCCGCTGGAGAAAGTAACGGAATTTGTCAAGGGTCTGCGCGGGTATTTGGCAAACAGTAAGCCAAAATTTGCAGAATCTATTCGGGCTGAGAAAAAGTTGACGGATGAGGCGGAGTCTATTTTGAAAGAGGCGATCGCTGAATATAAGCAAACCTTTATGGCAATGGCATAACGGTAGGCGACTGCGGGAGGTGAGCCGCTAGCTCATCTCCATCACTGCTTCTTTTTGCTCCAATGTTGGGTTTTAGCAATGCCAAATCTAAAAGCGATTCGTGACCGCATTAAGTCGGTTAAAAATACTCAGAAAATTACGGAAGCCATGCGGCTCGTTGCGGCAGCAAAAGTGCGCCGGGCCCAGGAACAGGTGACGGCAACCCGTCCCTTTGCCGATCGGTTAGCTCAGGTACTGTATGGATTGCAGTCTCGTCTTAAGTTTGGAGATGCGGATCTACCTCTCCTGAAAGTGCGCGACGTTCAGACGGTTGGGGTGTTAGTCGTTTCGGGCGATCGCGGTCTATGCGGCGGTTACAATACCAACGTCATCAAACGGGCCGAGATGCGGATTCAAGAGCTGCAAGCCGAAGGCGTTGACTATAAGCTAGTGATTGTTGGTCGTAAGGCTAATCAATATTTTCAACGTCGTGAGCAGCCCATTAGTGCATCATTTGTAAACTTAGAGCAAGTGCCGACGGCCGCCGAAGCCTCTAAGATTGCTGATGAGCTATTGTCGTTATTCTTGTCTGAATCCGTCGATCGCGTTGAGCTAATTTATACCAAATTCGTATCGTTGATTAGTTCTCGCCCCGTCATTCAGACCTTGCTGCCCCTTGACCCTCAAGGATTGGAAGTGTCAGACGATGAGATGTTTCGTTTGACGACCCGCGCCGGTGAGTTTCAAGTTGAGCGCCAAAAGGTAGAAGCGACGCCGCAAGCACCCTTGCCTCAGGACATGATCTTCGAGCAAGACCCACTACAAATCCTAGACGCGCTCCTGCCGCTGTACTTGAATAATCAACTACTGCGGGCGTTGCAGGAAGCCGCTGCTAGCGAGCTAGCCTCTCGCATGACGGCAATGAACAACGCTAGTGACAATGCCAAAGACTTGATTACTAGCCTTTCGCGCTCCTACAACAAAGCTCGTCAGGCAGCGATCACCCAGGAAATTCTTGAAGTTGTAGCTGGTGCTGAAGCGCAGGGATAGGAAACGGCATACTGTGCGTTGCTCAATCCAAACTTACTCCATCTTGAACGCAGGGGCACTCGCTTCTGCGTTTTATCGTTGGGTCTTACATCCAGAACGGTTCTCAGTCTGGTTAGAGTATTGCCGCTACTGTTTCAATGCATCACCGAATAGACTGAAAATCGTTGCATACGATTTTTAGATATTATCCAGCGATCGCTATTATCTGCACTCAGAGGCATGGCTGATCCTGGGGATAAATTTTAGAGTTGAATGAATTAAAGCTTCGTTCCAATGCATTCTGCTATTCAGCAACACCCACTCAGAGGTCGGTTGGGTCTGTCTTTATTGCCTTCATAAAATAACTTAGAACATTATTATTTTTCATAAATAGTCAGTAAAAAATCATGAGTGAGTCGTTATAGTAGTTCATTTCTGAAGCAACATAGCTGACCATCCTGCCCATACTAAAAGCGATCGCACCGCTGACATACCCAGGATTTTAGCCATCTACTCATTGAATATTGACGACCATCCTCCACAAACTTTTAAGAAATGAAGCGAGTAAAAGCTCTTATTCTGAGAATAGAAATGATGCCAGGCGTGAAAGCATCTTTTGGCGAGTTAAAGCGCTTTGATTAAGCCGTTTAAGTGAATTTAGCAATGCCTGATAGGCTAGGGTTTAATCTACAAAAGTTCATGAACATTCATGGGTGACTCGACTAACTTGCTTTCCGCGTCAACGATTGAGTAAGGCAAAAAGGAGCGAGCATCCGATGAGTGAACAAGTATTGTCTAGCTCACGAAATGTGGCGATTGTAGGGCCGTATCTCAGCGGCAAAACGACGGTGCTAGAAAGCATTTTGTCTGTGGTTGGTGCTGTGTCTCGAAAGGGCAGCATCACGGATGGCAACACCGTGGGAGATGCGTCACCGGAAGCCCGCGATCGCCAGATGAGTGTTGAAGTCAATGCCGCGACTGCTGACTACGGTGATATTAAATTTACGTTTGTTGACTGTCCTGGCTCGATTGAATTTGCCCAGGAAGCCTATAACGCTCTAATTGGCGTTGATGCAGCCATTGTTGTCTGCGAACCCGATTGCGATCGCGTCTTGAGCTTAGCCGCCCTGTTTCAATTCCTAGATGAATGGGAAATTCCCCATATTCTGTTTGTTAACAAAATTGACAAAGCCTACGTCGGGTTTGCAGATGTCCTGAAAGCGCTCCAAACCGTCTCGACCCGTCCGCTAGTTCTGCACCAATATCCCATCGGACAAGGCGAAACCATAACCGGATTTATTGACCTCATCACCGAGCAAGCCTATCAATATCATGCGGATGCGCCTGCCGATCGCGTTCCGCTACCGGATCATCTCAAAGATCAGGAACAGGCCGCACGTCAGGAAATGCTCGAAGCCCTAGCAGACTTTGACGATCACCTGCTAGAAGAACTCATTGAAGAGATTGATCCACCGAAAGAAGAAATCTGGAAAGACCTCAAGTTAGAACTAGGTGCAGATTTAATTGTGCCGGTATTTGTTGGCATCGCCACTCAAGACTATGGCATCCGTCCACTACTGGATGCATTGGTTCGCGAAACACCTGCCCCCAGCGTGACCGTCGAGCGACGCGGTATCACCACACCCGATGCTGTGCCGATCGCTCAAGTTCTGAAAACATACCACACCCAGCAAGGCGGTAAACTCTCGCTAGTGCGGGTTTGGAAAGGAACCATTGCCGATGGCGAAACTGTTAACGGTACTCGCATTGGCGGCATCTATCAACTGTTAGGACAACAGCAAACAAGCCTGACCGCAGCCAATGCAGGTGACATTGTGGCAATGGCTCGGCTAGATGATGTGGCAACGGGTGACACCATCAGCACCGATCGCGCCGCTGTTGATGACCTGAAGCGGGCAGAGTCGCTAATGCCGGTGTATGCCTTGGCGATCGCGCCTGAGCGCCGAAGTGATGACGTTAAACTCAGCACGGCGCTAGCAAAATTGGTAGACGAAGATCCATCCATTATTTGGGAGCAGCACGGTGACACCCACGAAGTAATTCTGTGGGGGCAGGGCGATATTCATCTCCAAGTTGCGCTCGATCGCCTGCATCGCAAGCATAATTTGCCCATGTCAACCCATACGCCTCAGATTCCCTACAAAGAGACCATTCGGCAAACTGGAACCAAAATTCACGGGCGGTATAAACACCAAACCGGCGGTCACGGTCAGTTTGGCGATGTGTACCTCGACATTGCACCATTGGGACGCGGCGAGGGCTTCCAGTTTATTGAAAAAATTGTTGGCGGTGTTGTGCCTCGTCAATACATTCCGGGAGTGGAGATGGGAGTCCGTGAATATTTGGCCCATGGACCACTGGGCTTCCCGGTTGTGGATGTGTCTGTTACCCTCACGGATGGGTCGTACCACGCTGTAGACAGTTCTGAGCAAGCCTTTAAGCAAGCGGCACGCATTGCCATGCAGGAGGGAATGCAGCAATGTCAACCCTCATTGCTAGAACCCATTTTGTCGGTGCAGGTATCTGTGCCCAGTCATTACACATCTAACGTGCTGCGGTTGGTGAGTACACGTCGGGGACAAATTATGGGCTATGACGCTAAATCTAATTGGAAAGAATGGGATGAGGTGACGGCATACCTGCCCCAATCCGAAATGCAAGACTTAATTGTTGAGTTGCGATCGCTCACTATGGGAGTGGGTTTCTTTCGTTGGAAATATGATCACCTGCAAGAAGTTCCAGATAAGATTATGGCTCAGGTGATTAGCCACAAGAGTGAACAGTAGCGATCTTACTTGGATGGTGAGAGGGGTTGCAAGAACCCCTCTCATAAATTATTCGCAAATTGAACTGCCATAGCAGACAGATATAAATTGGCATCATTCGGATATGTGAGGCTTAATATCAAAAATAAGGTGAATCCGCCAGTCGTCTGATTCGTTAATCGCCTCATGGGGAAGCTTATTGTTAAACCACCACAGTTCGCCAGGCTGCATTCTTACCCATTCATCATCACAACCCAGCAAACTTCCTAACATACTGTACAGTACCAAATGATAGCGATCGCA
>CAYSIR010000020.1:0-29667 GCA_964431105.1 uncultured Leptolyngbya sp.
ACGGCGAAGGGGTGCATGTCACCTTTACGCCCTCACCCTAAATCCCTCTCCCAATCTTGGGAGAGGGACTTTGAGCGGTTTTTCTCCCCTTCTCCCAATATTGGAGAAGCTTGTCCTGAGCTTGTCGAAGGGGGGGTAGGGGATGAGGGCAATACAGAGATTTGCAAACGTGACATGCTCCCCGGCGAAGGTTGAGTTCTGCGGTTTAGAGCGTCACTATGGACAGCCATTGCGCCTAGATTGTGCCAAGACAACCACCATGGCAACCGGAATATGATGGGCGGCAAGTGTGGCGATCGCGGCTCGTGCCGTTGCACCAGTGGTGTAAATATCATCGAGTAACACCACCGAAAACCGCGATCGTCGCTTCATGCCCGCTCCAAGTTCAAAGGCATCTACCAAATTCTGCTGCCGCTCCAATTGCGACAGTTCAAACTGAGGACGAGTGTTACGAACACGAACCAATCCGCTACGGGCGATCGGTAATTGTGTCACCTCACAAAATGCGGTTGCTAGCCGTTCAGCTTGGTTGAAGCCTCGTTCTTTCTGCTTTTCGGTGAACATGGGCACCGGCACAACTACCAACGTCTGGTGCTGAATGCGAACCGTCGATCGCCAATACGTGCCCATCCATTGCCCCAGGGGTCGCGCTAAACTCGGCTGGTTCTGGTATTTCAGGGTAGCGATCGCCTGTCGCAGTGGCCCGTCATAATTTCCCCAAGCCCATACTGCTGGCTGCTGAGAACACAGCGGCTGTTTCCACCGACACTGTTGCAACTGGCGATCGCAATCCACACAGACAACAGCAGTAGCATGACGCTGGCACAATGGACAGCGATCGTCCCAAAGCAGGCGGGTGAGCGATCCCGAAAGCCGTTGAAGTAGTTGCATCCTGAAGCCCTGATGAGTGCGATATAGCCACGCCAGCCTCATTAACCGAGTTCGAGGTTCAGCGATGTCTGCATAAAGGATAGCCCAAGCCGCAGAGATGAATTTGGGCAGAAGGCATCCAACCTAGAATGCCTTACGCCGGATGAGCAGGAGGCTAAGTGGGGCACATTCCGAAGTGGGACGGACACTGCATCATGAGGCGCTCTCCCCCAACCCCCGATCGCTCGAACGATGGCAGTCTCCCTTTTAGCGAAGACATGAGAGTCAAGGGGTGACAGAGCCGCCTATCAAAACCGTCTTAAGTTATCTGCTTAGCGCGATAACCGGCTGACGTGCCAGGTTTTGCCGCGATCGCCTGTTGACTGAAATCAACGGGCAACTGTCCGATAAGATGGAAAAAGTCAAAATTGTAGAGTTCATCACTGATTGCAGCGATCGCCGTGGATATTACCCAATTTTTTGAGCAAAGTGCTGGCAAATGGTTCTCTCAACGAACAAGCCACGATGTTACCGGTCATCAGTCTATTACAGGACAGTCGGATCTATGGATTGAGCGGATGCCAACGACGGATGAAGCGATCGCCAGTTTGTGTCAACAGCACGGGGTTGAACCAGCCGCTGCGATCGTAGCCGTTCGGATTAAATGGGAAGGAACTCTAGATAGGCAATCTCAGGCTCAAGCAGGCACGACCCTGTTAGTAGCGATCGCCGACCAGGAAACGCCCACCACCGGACACCTCTTGCAACAGCCGAATCGCAACACCCCACCTCAGCAGCCTAGTCGTTACGAACTAGGGGCGGATGAGGCCTTAACCATCGTTACCGCAACCCAGCAGATGACCACCACAGAGCGTATTTGGTTTGAGAACCCCAACGTTCGCTTCCGCACTAGCGTGGTCAAGCAAGCCGATGGCATCGAATTTGGCTCATTTTGCTCAGAAATTCGGATGGGGGGCGCAAAGTCCTAACGGAAATACCGACGTTTTCCTGCATTTCCCTAATGAACCGGAGTGAGCCGGGGGAAAGCAGGCAGGAGCCGCCGCGATCGCTCGGCGCACCCATTGATTCAATAGCCCCAATCAACGGGTCAGAGCATCCGTAGCGATCGCATCGCAGCCATCTAACCCCATAGATGGATTAGCGCGGTAAGCATCGGTTGGATGGTACACCTGGAGAGTGCGATCGTGGCTGACTCTGTAAAGATAATCCACATCCGGCGCAAACTTTAGCCCAACTCGTAAATTTGAGTAATCATCCTCACAGATTTCAAATCCAAATCTGACGATAATTTGGGCGACTAGGCATTCTGGTGTATCGGCGTGTTCTCCTGATGCATCCCGCTCCTGCCAGAACTTTTCCAGAAAAGGGCCAAGAGTTTTCAGCACCTTTTCAGGCTTACCGTTCCGGCTGGCATAAATGATCGCAGGATTGCCGTCAACAATAATGTGGCAAGAGGTGGAAACCATCGCAGACTACCTTTGAACTACCGTTGAAGAGAAACCGTCATCTACATTACAGGACTTCTGTGCCCATCGGCCCGAACTGTGCCCCCATTCTGATATAGCAGCAACCATTTTGCTTAGCGCCATACATCCTCCAGTCTGGCTTTGCCGTGTCAATCCTGCATTATTTAGTATGAGGTTAGACGCATAGACCGAAGGCTCTCCATCTGCTGTCCGGTGTGAATGGCTCTGCTGCTGATTGGTTGAGTAATGTCGGGTCGGCACTCAGATACCGTCAGATGCGGTCGATTCACAAGATTGTCCTAGGTCATGCGTCTAAGTCATATCAAGTCCTAGGTGAGGACACCAAAATCAGATGGGTTGCAATTCACAGACAGGAATGTAATGACTGATTTTGGTGTTGGGGTATGCCTGTCCGGATTTAGTATCAGTATTGATTGTGGGTTAGGAGTAGCAGCAGGTGAATGCGTCAGAACAAGCCACAAATCTGGTGGTTGCTAGCAAAATTGCAGCCGTTGTTAATTTGTTCAAATCGGAATTTCCAGATGTGCGTGCCGATTTAAAGCCTTGGATGAATGATGATGAAACGCGGGAATGGGTTGATCCAAATTCCATCGATCTAGGGTTTCACTTTCCAGGGTTGAGCCGTTCCGCCCAAAGCCGTAGCTTACTGGTTCAGATTCGCCTACACCAAGAGTCATCCAAGCAAGCGCTTCGTGTTATTGGTGTAGATGTGGTCGGCTTTGATCATCGAGGGAAGCAATGGCAATTATCCACCATTGAAAACTGGCGATTTGTCGGAAATACAGAGCCGACCCCAGCGGTTGGTCATAAACTTAAACAATTTTGCCAGCAAGTATTTGAGTTGTTTAATGAATCTGCGACCGCCTCATAGCGCGTTTGAACAACCCTGCCGACTGTTTTTTCCGGTGCCTGTCTCCGGGGGCGGCTGACCTTCTGCACGACTACAGTTCACCATTACGCATGATCATTGCACTTCTGATTTTGCTAATTGGGTTATCCCCGTCGATCTTGTCGCTGGTGGTGTTGCGGCGGGGCGATCGCACCCAGGCCCGTCTGAACTATACAGTTGATACGCTTACATCGCCGCGATCGCCCCGATTACGATTACCGCCCGATGCCACCTATGTCGAGCAGTTTGGCTATGTCATTGGCGATATTAGCTGCCGGTTTAATGCGCGATCGCCCCATGTACGCTGTGCCGTCAACCCATCCGGCCCCTGCCACGATTGCGTTCATTACGAATCAGTATTGCCAGACAAAGACCCTGAACCATAGCTTCAGCCTCTAAACCCGACATCATGAACCCGACATCATGAACCCGATATCAACGGCCGACTTAAACTGGGTGCTAGCGTTCAGATAACGGCTTGGCCACGGCAAGTCTGACTTAGATGACAACCCAGTTTTTGCAGAGCGTTGGCAGCATCGGCAAGCTATCCAAAATGGCTGTAAAAGTCTCTGGATGGAACATTCCCCATTCACCTCGCGACATAGCCTCTACACCTGCGACAAGAATTATTTCCAGACCCCACAGTTTATGGTCTAATTGCTATTGGCGCTGATGCGCGGCTCGGTTTATGGCGCTAAGCAGAAAGCTTAGTTTTTTTGTGGGACGGCGAAACTCCTAGCCCCCAAACAAAATGGCTATTGCCACAGCAGTCAATGGAGATAGGTCAACCGGCTAGCCACTCTCCGGTTCATCCTGCCTTGGGGTGAACAATATGGGGGAAGGCTGTTCACCTGAAAATGTGTCATAGTGCGGCTGTAACGTCAGGGAATGCTAGGGGAACCCCTTCGATTGCAGCACAGCGTAAGCTTCAAATAAGCGGTGGTTTTGTTCATGACTCAGCTACGGAAGATTGACTCAATAGTTTTAATGGCGCGTGCGGCCTCCTCGCGTTGGGTGTGGGCAGCGATCGCAATCGGTTCAGTCGGGCTATGGGCCAATGGGGCGATCGCTGAGGATGCCATATTGCTAGATCCCAGCCTTGAACCCAGCGCCGAAATTCAGGCTACATCGTCGAGCGATGATCCAGCGGTTCCCTCCGCCGAAGAACTATTAGCGCCGGTTCCCATTGCCCCCTCTCAGCCTGCGGCAGCGGATTGGTCAGCCCCTACCTTCGAGTCGCCTACCGTTACGGTTGAATCGTCGGGTTCGTCAGAGTCGCTATCCGTGAATGACCTGATGAACGAACCACCGCGCACAATTGCGCCCTCCACCGCTGGCAATACTTATATCGACCACTCCTCCGATTACAACCTAGGCGCAACCCGCACACCTGATCGAGTCGGGTCAGTGGTGCTGTCAGAGCGGTCTACGGGCTGTCATGCGGTCTTTCAATCCGGCCAGTCTATTTCAGGTGCCTGCTCACCGGCTGACCTGGCCAGCGCCAGTGACGGCAGCCGTGTCAATATTGGCCCCCTGTCCTTTGGTGCGGATGGGGTCACTGTAGCGCCGCCTTCGTTCGACTCGTTTTATAGCGTGACGACGCGACCTGTCAGCCAACCTAATAATGGCGATCGCAGCCTCATTTTTCCGCTATCGGTTCCTGCGCCCATCACATCACTTTTTGGCTGGCGAATGCACCCCATTTTTGGAGATCTTCGATTTCACGCTGGCACAGACATTGGCGCACCGTTAGGAACGCCTGTTGTCGCCTCGTTTAGTGGCGAGGTGGTTGTGTCCGACTTCTTACAAGGGTACGGGCTAACCGTTATTCTGCTGCACAACGATGGCGCACAAGAGACGCTCTATGCCCACCTTTCAGAAGTGTTTGTAAAGCCGGGTGATGTTGTTGCTCAAGGTGATGTCATTGGGCGGGTTGGCAGCACAGGCAATTCGACAGGGCCCCACCTCCACTTTGAAGTTCGTGAGTTAGAAAAAGGCGTTTGGGTGACGCTGAACCCCATTGAGTCCCTCGAAGTTGCGCTGAATAATTTTTTGAATCAAGTACCGGGTTTAGTGTCTACCCAATCTTGGTCTAAGGTGCAACTTCGAGCCGGATTAGCGCGATCGCCCAAGCGCTCCCCAGCCGTTGCCCGTCGTCTTGGACAATACCTTCCCATCGGTTTAACTCGGATCGACCAAAATTTGGTCATTGATGCCCCATCGCCCTAAAGTGCTAGTGGTATTCATGTAACGATTTTGGGTGGTGTGGGCAACGCCTACACCACCCAAAATCGTTGCCAATAGAGGACTACCAAGGGCTGTAAAGTGCTGTATTGATCAAGCTTTGCTCTACTGACACCCTGATTATCCATCTAGTAACGCAAGTCTTTAGTTGCGGGCGAAAGTTGCGGACGAACGGTTCGGGTGGCTCCATCAATGCCTGAGATTGGATGGAGCTTCCTTCAGTCGGGTGATAATGTTAGGGGCGATCGCCAGAGCGGAGCATCGTTCGCGAAGCGTCTCCGCAGGAGATACCCCACTCCGCAAGCGGCGAGACTGTACCCCAACGCTGTAGCCTGCTTTCAGCAGGGCTGCTTCACAGACAGCGCAGGACTCATATTCTCGCGCGCTTAGAAGTTAAATTTGCCACTCACGTCATAATAGTGACAGTCTGATCATCGCACCTTGATGTCAACTAGCCGATCATCATCCCTCACGCCATTATTAGGATGATGACGACGCAGCGATGATTGGACGTGACGACCTCAAAGGAGACGGCATGGGAATTGAGACACCCACTTGGGTAAAGAACGCTATTTTTTACCAAATTTTTCCAGACCGTTTCGCCAAAGGCAGCCCGCTTCAACCTGAGCATTCTGCCTGGCTGACAAAAGCGCCGGTTGACTATGAACCTTGGGCAGCAGCGCCAACGCTTCAAGGCTATAAAGGCGGCAATCTCTGGGGCGTCATTGAGCAGCTAGACTATCTACAAGACTTGGGCATCACTGCCCTCTACTTTACTCCCATCTTTCAATCGGCAAGCAACCATCGCTATCACACCCACGATTATTACCAGATTGATCCAATACTGGGCGGCAATGTAGCGCTTGATGCTTTATTAGAAGCCACTCACCATCGCAATATGAAAGTCGTTTTGGACGGTGTGTTTAACCATGCCAGTCGCGGCTTTTTCTATTTCAACGATATTTTAGAAAATGGGCCGCATTCGCCGTGGGTCGATTGGTTCAAGATTGAGAAATGGCCGCTCTCTGCCTACGACGGTTCGCTACCGGCCAACTACATCGGTTGGGCGGGGAATCGGGCACTGCCAGAGTTTAATCATGATTGTCCGGCAGTGCGGGAGTATATCATGCAAATTGGTGAATATTGGATTCGGCGCGGCATTGATGGCTGGCGGCTAGACGTTCCGTTTGAGGTGACAACGCCGGGTTTCTGGCAAGAGTTTCGCGATCGCATCAAAGCGCTGAACCCAGAAGCTTATATCGTTGGGGAGGTGTGGACAGACGCACGGCAGTGGCTCGATGGTAGCCAGTTTGACGGCGTGATGAACTATCTGTTCACGGGGCCCACCATTGCCTTCACTGGAGGCGATCGCGTATTGCGACAGCATACCGAAGCACCCGACTACGCCCCCTACCCCGCCCTCACAGCAGCAGACTATGCCCACAAAATAAATACCCTACTCGCCCTGTACCCTTGGGACATTCAGCTCACGCAGTTAAATCACTTGGCGAGTCACGATACTGCCCGCCTGATGACCATTGTGGATGGCGACCTCTCTACTATTGAACTGGCTACCTTATTGCAGCTAACCTTCCCCGGTGCGCCCTGCATTTATTACGGCGATGAAGTGGGCTTGCCCGGCGGTCTAGACCCCGATTCTCGACGAGTATTCCCAGAGCGATCGCACTGGAACCACCAGCTACTCACCTGCCATAAAGCACTCATCACACTGCGCCATGCCCACCCTGCGCTGCGGACTGGAAAGTATACGGGACTGTATGCTGAGGGGTTAGTCTATGCCTTCATGCGATCGCTCGATACAGAGCAGCTTATCGTTGCAGTCAATGCTGATGAACAACCACAGACCATCCACCTAAACCGCTTGCCCAAAGATTCCCTAATGGCTGAGACAGTATTGTACGGCAACGCAACAGTGGAGCGATCGCCCCTAACCATCACCCTGCCAGCCCGTTCAGGAGCCATCTTAGGCTAAGCCGCTAGGCATACAACAGTTCCGGATTAGGCTGATACCACACCTGTTGATCATCTAGGGCAATGTGTTCGATGATACTGGCCAGGCGCAAAGCCTTCAACGCCTGACGACCGCCCACCGACGGTTGATTGCCCCCCCGCACACACATGACAAAATGCTCTAACTCCGCATGGAGTGGTTCGATATTACTCGTATGCACCTTCTCAATCAGCCCATCCTGGCGATAGAGAACCTGCCCATAATCAGTCGAACAGTTCGCCGTCGTCTGGCGGTGGATTAAAATTTCATTATTGAGGAAATCAGCCTCAGTCAACGAGCCTTCACAATGGGCGGCAATACGCCGAATCTTGCGATGGGTCACTTTGCTCGCCGTCAGAGTAGCAACCACACCATTGGTGAAACTGAGGGTAGCTGTCACATAATCCAAATAGCCAGCCCCTTTCGCCCGGCTGCCGTTGGCGGTTAGATTTTCAACCGGGCTGCCCGCTAATTCCAGCAGTAGATCAATGTCGTGAATCATCAAGTCCAGCACAACTGACACATCATTGGCGCGATGAGAATAAGGACTCATGCGGTGTGCCTCCAACGCCAGAATGGTTTCAGTCTCCAGCACCTTGCTGAGTTCCTGAAAGGCTGGATTGAAACGCTCAATATGTCCAACCTGAAGAATGACTTGCGACTCGGCAGCAAGATTGACCAATGATTCTGCTTCGGTGATGCTAGCTGCGATCGGCTTCTCGATTAGAACATGAACCCCTGCCTGCAAACAGGCCATGCCAACCGCATGGTGCAATCGAGTCGGCACGGCAATGCAAACGGCATCAACGTGTTCTAGCAAATCTTGATAATGCTCAAAAAATCGGATGCGGTACTTACTTGCGGTGTCTATCCCGCGTTCCACATCAATATCTGAAACCCCAATTAGGGTCACATCTTTTAACAGGCTCAACACACGGGTATGATGTTGACCCATGTTGCCCACACCAATGACCCCAACGCGGATTGGATCAGTGGACGGGTGACGCTGTATGCAGACTGGTTCGTAGCGGAGCGGGGTGTCAACGTTGGGGTCTTGCACTCCTGTATTCTCCTAAAGCGGCGAAGTCACGACCGATTGCACCGTGACATGTCTTAGACCAATTCTCTATGAAGCTGCACCAGAACTAGAATCCCCTGTTGCCATTGCCCGCCCCGGCAGAAGTCGCTGAAGCTCGTATTCCTAGGTTCAAAAACTGGGTGCTTAAAGAACAGCGGAAACGGTGATGGGGCAAAACGCCTGATTGACTCACAACAAAATCGGTACGGGGCGCGGAAGCGACTTCTCTACAGGATTTTGGACAATGTAGAGGTCAAGTCTCCTAGCCTTCCAGGTTGCTGGTAGTTTAGGCAGCTTTGTCAATCCACTAAGGCAGGCTCAACCCCTTTTGCATCATGAACTTTTGCATAATAAATAAGTTCCTTTTACATGGGGGCGATAGCCGGGAGTCAAACTGGGGATCAAATACTAGGCATCTCCAAACTGAGTTGGTATTCAGTCAGATATTATCACGCTGCTCTAATCCGTGAAGCGTTGAACACATCGCTAGGTCGATTCACTGAGCGATCGCATCTCCCCCAAGAGGTGCATCCCCATTTTGCAGCCCTCGCCCTAAATCCCTCTTCTAGAGGTGCCCTTGTATGCAAAAATGCCTAAACCTCTGATTCCTACCTTCTTAAGTTAGCTATTTGCGGAACGGCAGAAACGGTGATGAGGCAAAAGGTCTAGCGATTTCTGCATGATGAGCAGCAGGGAGAGGAAGGTTGAATTCGGCGGCTGCCATCTTGGGCGACTGAGTATCCTTCGGCGGAACCATCATGATGGTGAGCAGTCCCGGTCAGTGTCATTACGCTCAACATCTTTACGGATAACACCTAGCAAGGTTGACACTACAACACAGCGGCGGATTCGGCTCTCATCGTCTCGCATCAGCGTTAGCCGTCCTAATCGCCCATTCACGCGACCGTTGTGATCAAACTGAACACGATACACCCCATCGCGTTCAAAAAGAGTGCTGCGATCGCCATCAATTTTAATCCCATCGCTCAGCGGTTCCCATTGGGTTGGCACAACCGTTATAGGATGGATCGCCGTTTCAACCCGGTCGTTCACTTCGCGGAAGCTAGCCTGCCAGCGTACCCGTCGCTGCTTGGCTTGGGATTGCGCCTGTCGCATCACTTGAAACGCTCTATCTTGAGAGGTTGAAAGTTCTAAGTTGTTGCGAAATGCCACCCACCCAGGGGCAGCGATCGCCGCCAAAATGCCAAGCACAGCCAATGCGGTCAATAGTTCTAACAGACTGAATCCATCATTGGGCGATCGCTTCAGATTACCTTGCGGCACATTGAACCCGCCCGCCGATCGCCGCAGCGCCGACCGGAGCCAGAGAGAAATATTCATGACAGTAGAGGCATCCCTGTGAAAATTGCCCCGATTCTCAGGTAGTGGCGCGATTCATATCAACCTAGAATCTACGCAAAAATGAGACAATACCGCCGGACGTTCTGCCTTCATTCAGTAAAATTCGGGTTGACAACCCTAGCAATCCTAGACGACTTGCAAATATAGAAACTCTCAGACGGGCGGCAGAATCCTTCCATAGCGCTCAGCAGAAAGCTTAGGAGTTTTTTGGTGGGGCAACCAAGCCGTCCCGCCAAAAATTCCATGCCCTAAACAAAGTGGCTACGGATACAAAACGCCAAATCACCAACAGTTCGGACAATTTTCTAGGCAAGCGCTGAAGCCCTAAACATCCCATGCGCTCGACTGCCCTAGAAGAAGGCTAAAAATCTGATTCGCTCCTTGAGCATCAAAACGGTTCGGATATTGCATTAAAAAATAGTGAACCAGCCCGAAGCTAGCGTACGCTCCATGGCATCTGCCTTTCTGCCCTGCATCGGTGTTATGGAATGGCCACCGAATCGAGCAGGCGTTGAACAATCGCCTTCGCATTTCGTCCACTGCTCGGAATGAGGCGATGAGTCAACACATGGGGCACCAGAAACTTGACATCATCTGGCGTTGTGTAGTCACGCCCATCTAAGAAAGCGAGTGTTTGAACAGCGCGATGCAGCGCCACACTGCCCCTCGGACTCACCCCCAGCACAACCTCTTCATCCTGGCGGGTTGCTCGCACCAGTTCCAAAATGTACTGCTGCAAAGATGTCTCTACACGCACCTGGCGGCATAGGGCTTGAAACTCTTCAATGTCTTGTAACGAGAAGCACGCTTCCAAGTCTGTGACTGTTTTGCCGTATTGGAGGCGCTGCAACATTTGTAATTCTTCATCGGCATCTGGATAGCCCAAGCTAAATGACACCATAAAGCGATCCATCTGAGCTTCGGGCAGCGGAAACGTACCCTGATATTCCACGGGGTTTTGGGTTGCAATCACAAAGAAGGGATGGAGTACCTGGCGCGATCGCCCATCTACCGTGACCTGCTGTTCTTCCATCACCTCCAAGAGAGCCGACTGGGTGCGCGGTGTCGCGCGGTTAATTTCGTCTACCAGCAGCACATTGGCGAACACCGGCCCGGGCAAAAACTCAAATTCTTCTGTGCGGCGATTCCAGATATTGATGCCGGTGATGTCTGATGGCAGCAAGTCGGGCGTGCATTGCACTCGCTGGAATTTGCCGTCAATGGAGCGAGCGATCGATTTGGCAAGTAATGTTTTTCCAACCCCAGGCACGTCTTCTAGAAGGGCATGACCACCCGAAAACAAAGCAACCAGCACCAATCGGATGGCTGTCGATTTTCCTACGATGGTCTGCCCCAAATTTTGAGTAAATCGCTCAATGCTGTCTCTCATTCAATTTGCCGTACTGCTTGCTGGAATTGTCGTGTCTATTCTGGCTGTTCTTACAGAGCGTTGACAACGATTTCGGGATAGACGACCCAAGAACCGCTAGCGCTGAGCCAAATGGCTGCGCCGTATCACTACGAACAGTCCATTTCAAAATACAGCAAACGCGGCTGGCACGAATGGACAAAGGCGGCATAGCCAAGGGCACTGGCTGCAATGTAGCGGTATGGCGCTAAGCCAAAATCCCATGTCCTAAACAAAATGGCGACGGCCGTAACACCGAATGTTACAAAATCGCCGTTGTAGTGTTGAGCGATCGCAATAATTGGCGGCAAATAAACCGAATAGGCACTTTGTTACAAAACGTAATAATTAGGTTGTTTTTCCCAAAATGTTCCACAAGTTTTCCACAGGGTTGCCAAAAGTTTTCCACAAAGCTTATGCTGTTTTCCACAGGGAGTAATGGAATAGCAAGTCATTGCGAGCCTACCTGTGGATTTCAGGTCATGCAAGGCTTTTGTAGAATCAAGGGTGCATTTTGTAACGAAATATAACAGAGCGATCGCTCAAACCCTGATTCTTGCGTTGGAGAACTTTTGAACTATTGGTTTGGAGTCATCTCCCCGCCGTTGACAACCCTACCCCCTGCTAGCGCACAATGATGCCTACCTTGATGAATGCGCTCTGGCTTGAGTGTCTTAACAATTCAAGTGTGTGCTTAGCACTTGGATAGGGTAGGTGCTGGGGTTAGCGCTGGCCTGCGATGGCGATCGCTGCCAGACGTATCATCCGTGTCCGTTCATCACTAATGAAGTAGAGGTTCTCATGAACGCAACCGTTAGCATCCTGGCAGAAATCCCTGAAGATTTGCATGAATCGCTCCAAGGCTACCTCGACAGCCATCCAGATTGGGATCAAGATCGAGTCTTCTCGGCTGCTCTTTCGTTATTTTTGCTTCAAAACAGTAACAGCGCTGCGCCAGATGCATCCCGTTCCTATCGTCGAGCGGCTCGCGTCTATCTAGATACGTTATTCAAGCACGCTGTTTGATGCCGTTGCGCCGCGACTGTTTGCGATCGTCTACGGGTGCGCCTACGCTGGAACGTTGCCATCATCGAGCGTGATTAGGGAGGGGGCTTCTCTTGGTTGATTGGCTTGATCGTTCCCTGTTCGATGAATGACCGAGCCGTGCGATCGCGGTCTGAATAAACCATCAACTGCCCCGATCCCTAATGGACTGACAAAGGATTCTGCACTAAGCGCAAACATCGCTCCCTTACAGGATTGGGTAGTGGTATTCATGTAAGGATTTCAGGAAATGTAGGGATCAGGTCGCCTGACCTGCTTGGTCATCAGGGTTCTACAGGTTTTGTCCGTCAACCCGCCCAATCAATCCGTCCTTCTATTCTATGATGAGCGTGGTAGTCATCAATGCCGGGGATGGGATTCTAGCCTATGACAGCAGTCAATCCGTCATCAGTAGTCGATAGTGTCATCATCGGTGCAGGGTTGAGTGGCTTGTGTGCCGCCCAGCGATTAGTGAAGCGATCGCCATCGCTTCAGATTAGGGTCATTGAGCAGCAGGAGCAGGTCGGGGGCAATATTACCAGCTCTGCCTCAGAGGGGTTCATTTGGGAAGAAGGGCCCAACAGCTTTTCGCCCAGTGCAGCGTTGTTGAGGGCAGCGGTGGATGCCGGGCTAGAAAATGATCTGGTGCTAGCCGATCGCACCTTGCCGCGATTTGTATACTGGCAGGGAAAGCTCCAGGCAGTGCCGATGAGTCCACCGTCGCTGTTGTCTACTCAGCTATTGAGCCAGGTGGGCAAGGTGCGGGCTGCATTGGGGGCAGTTGGATTTGTACAGCCGCCAATAGGAGAGGCGATCGCCCGCCAAGGGGGAGAAGAGACAATACAGCAATTTTTTGAACGCCACCTCGGTTCGGAAGTCATGGAGCGGTTGGTTGCTCCATTCGTATCGGGGGTTTATGCGGGCGATCCGGCTCAGTTGAGTGCATCAGCGGCCATGCGTCGGGTGACGCAGATGGCTGATGTGGGCGGTGGGCTACTGGCAGGGGCGCTAATGTCGCGCCAACGCAACCCCAAGCCACCCGTTGATCCAGATTTACCGACCACTCGACCGGGTGAGTTGGGATCGTTCAAAGATGGACTGGTGGCATTGCCCAAGGCGATCGCGTCTCAACTGGGCGATCGCGTCCAACTCAACTGCCGAGTGACAGCAGTTCAGCGATCGGCTGAGCAGTGCTATACCATTCATCTCGAAACGCCTGACGGCCCGCAGCAAATCATCACTCGCAGCCTTGTGGTGACTGCTCCAGCAGATGCCGCAGCGATGCTTCTACATCAGATTGCGCCAGCCGCACGCCCGGCCCTACAGGCCATTCCCTATCCGCCAGTAGCCTGCGTGGTGCTGGCTTATCCAACCGCCCATTTTCGGGTATCGCTACGGGGGTTCGGCAACTTAATTCCACGCCATCAAGGCATTCGCACCCTGGGAAGCATCTGGTCATCTAGCCTATTTCCAGGGCGAGCGCCAGACGGGTGGGCGCTATTAACCAACTTTATCGGCGGGGCAACGGATGAGGCGATCGCTTCTCTGAGTCAAGAGCAGATTGTGGCAGAAGTCGATCGAGATTTGCGAGCCATGCTGCTGATGCCAGACGCACCAGAGCCGACGGTGTTAGCGGTTCATCTGTGGAAACGGGCTATTCCGCAGTATACCTTGGGGCATCAGCAACGTCTAAACACCATTCACCAAGCGATCGCCGGGTTGCCAGGGCTTTACCTATGCAGTAATTATCTTGACGGAGTGTCCCTCGGAGACTGTGCCCGCCGGGGGCAAGAAACAGCCGATCGCATTTGCAGCTATCTGTCTGACCATGGTGCGGCGATTCGTGATGCCTGTAGCTAAGCGATCGCCCTAGCCATTTTTCAGGTCTGATTCATCATCCCTTTGACTCATCACTCGCTTCGTTCCCATGACTCATCCCACTGCCTCATCTGCCGTCACCGTTGCAGTCGCCATACTCTACCAAAACGGTTGCTATCTGATGCAACTGCGAGATGAAACACCGGGCATTGTCTTTCCGGGCTGTTGGGGCTTTTTTGGCGGGCATCTCGAAGCCGGTGAAACACCCGAACAGGGGCTGCGTCGAGAACTGCTTGAAGAAATTGGCTACGCGCCCGAAGCGCCTGTCTTATTTCGGGATGATACCAGCGATCGCGTGCGTCGAATCGTTTACCATGCACCGCTGACCGTACCGATTGAATCCCTGCAACTCAATGAAGGATGGGACTTGGGGTTGCTGTCTCCCAACGATATTTATCGCGGCGATCGCTACTCCGAAGCCATTCAGCAGGTGCGTCCCCTCGGAACCCCCCATCGCCAACTTTTGCTTGACTTTTTAGAGACTCAGACAATCTGACCACGTATCAGCCACACCACCAGACGTTTCTATCCATTACGCAGATATCGCTGAAACCCGCATTGGTTCAAAAACCAGGATTCTGAGTAACCATTAGAGAGGTTGTGAGGCAAAAGGTCTGGCGACTTTTGCGTAATGCATAGCAGACGTTTGGGGATACATCTGCCCCTGGACTACTAACCGCAGTAGGCTAAAAAATAAGCAGCCGTGAACCATCCCAGCGATCGCCGCACATTCAGTATTTAGCAGATTTAGATAGCGGCTGATTTGAAAAATCTGTTTCACGATTGCATAGCCTTGAGTTATGATAGTCTTCCTAGGGCTTGGTTGCTCGCCTGCTTTGGTGTTCGTCTTGGCTGTCAACCCTACGTCATGATCGCGTAGGAACTATAGAACTGCGTACGCACTGTTCGAGACCTTGACCTTATCGTTTACGGAGAAAAACACTGGGATACAATCAGCATGGTCAATCAGGAAACACCCGATATTGGTTTTACACACGAGGATTTCGCAGCACTTCTTGATAAATACGATTATCATTTCAGCCCTGGTGACATTGTGGCTGGGACGGTTTTCAGCATAGAGCCGCGAGGTGCTCTGATTGACATTGGTGCTAAGACAGCGGCGTACATCCCAATTCAGGAGATGTCCATTAACCGCATCGAAGCTCCGGATGAGGTCTTACAGTCGAACGAAACTCGCGAGTTCTTTATCCTCACGGATGAAAATGAAGACGGTCAGCTAACGCTATCAATCCGTCGCATTGAGTACATGAGGGCTTGGGAACGGGTGCGTCAGCTTCAGGCTGAGGATGCAACAGTTCGCTCTAGCGTATTTGCAACCAATCGTGGTGGGGCGCTGGTTCGTATTGAAGGGTTACGGGGTTTCATTCCGGGGTCGCACATCAGCACCCGCAAGCCTAAGGAAGATTTGGTGGCAGAAGAGTTGCCGCTGAAGTTTTTGGAGGTAGATGAAGACCGCAATCGCCTGGTGCTAAGCCATCGCCGCGCCTTGGTAGAACGCAAGATGAACCGTCTGGAAGTGGGCGAAGTGGTCATCGGTACGGTTCGCGGATTGAAGCCTTACGGTGCGTTTATCGATATTGGTGGTGTCAGCGGTCTGCTGCACATCTCCGAAATCTCTCACGACCACATCGACACGCCCCATAGCGTTTTCAACGTGAATGATGACATCAAGGTCATGATTATTGACCTAGATGCCGAGCGTGGGCGCATTTCGCTATCGACGAAGCAGCTTGAGCCAGAACCGGGTGATATGGTGAAGAATCCTGACCTGGTGTATGACAAGGCTGAGGAGATGGCAGCGAAGTATCGCGAACAGGTTCTTGGTCAGGGGCAACCGGCTGAGGATGCCACGGCGGATGATGCAGAGGTTAGCGTCGGTGAGCCGGTACTGGCTGTGGATGAGTAATCCGTCTCCGCCAGGGTCATGCGTCTTTGAAGTGTCTTGAAAAATCGTAGGCGATCGCTCGGACTGTCATCTAGACCGTTCGAGCGATTTAGTTTGGGCTACATTTGATCCAATCCGCCATACTGTCGAGGTCGCCTAGGGCGATCGCTCCATGGGAATGCCGGTCGGCTCATAGCTGTGAGTCAGGCGTCCTGCCCCGCGCAATTGGGCACAGTAGGCCGCGCTAATCGGGTTTTCATCCATGACTAGCCGATCAATGCCAATACCATTCCGTCCTTGTTCAATGCCAGAACTATGGATGTAGTAGCGATCGCCCAGATAAAGACCCACATGGGTAATGCGGTCGGTTGTTCCAAAAAATACCAAATCCCCAACCTGCAACCCTTGAAACCAATCATCTGGTAATGGGTGCCCCTGTTCAGACGGATCTCGCCATGTCTCTGGTAGGCGATCGCGGCTAGCGTCAGCCTGTTGGTAAGCATCGCGCGGAATCCAAATTCCCACAGACCCAAAAGCCGCCTGCATCAGCCCTGAGCAATCGTAATCCGGCCCCACCGTGCCGCCCCACAGATAGCGATTGGGTCGGTTCATGGCACGATGGGTGAACGTGAGGATGTGCGGCAGTCGCTCCGCAATTTCCGCAGCACCAAAGGCGATCGCTTGATAGGGCTGCTCTGCCACCTCTAGCCCATCGCTATCATCGATGGCTAGCCAACCCGGATAATCATCTTCACACAAACAGACCCGCATCGCCTTTGGCAACCCATCCTTTGGGTTCAGCGGGAGTGATAAGATACGCAATTGACGACCTGCGATCGCTTGAGTTGCCAAGCGGGTTAGCGCTGGCGAACTATACAAATTAAGATTGGCGCGACACCGATATTCTTGGGTTGGCATTTCGTTCCATCGCGCCTTCAGTTCAGCAATTGTCACCATAAGCAGCATTGGGAACGGCACCATGCCATTTTTTCATAAAGAGGAAACGCTAGAGCAGGTTGGAGAGCAAATTTTGGACTCCGTTTGGCAAACGTTTCCAGCCTTGGCACGCAACCAATTGGCGATGACGTGGATTGTGTACGACCAGCCAGTTATGGTCAACACGGGGGGCGGGCTTAGCCCCGATAGCTTTTGGGAGCGATCGCCCAGAGGCTTTTCCTATCGCGGTGTCGAGCGTATTTATCCAGCCAGTGTCATCAAATTATTTTATCTGGTTGCCATTCATGAATGGATCGTTCAGGACATGATTCAACCCACACCTGAGCTAGACCGAGCCGTGCGCGATATGATTGTCGATTCAAGCAACGATGCCACCAGTCTCGTTATGGATATGTTGAGCGGTACGACCAGCGGCCCAGAACTACCCCCCGGCCCCTTTGAAACATGGAAATACCAGCGCAATATTGTGAATCGCTACCTACAATCTCTCAACTGGGAAGAGCTAGCCACCATCAACGCCAATCATAAGACCTGGTGCGATGGAGCCTATGGGCGGGAGCAGGCCTTTTTGGGTGAGGCGCGGGAAAATCGCAATATGTTGACCACTGAGGCAACCGCGCGGTTGCTGCACAGCATCATCGGCGGAGTGGCCGTATCGGCAGAGCGATCGCAGGCCATGATGGCATTGATGAAACGCAGCCTCCATCCAGCCGACCTCGCTGCCGACCCAGAAAACCAGGTGATCGGGTTCTTGGGGGCCGCGCTTCCCCAGTCCGCAACCCTTTGGTCCAAAGCCGGATTAACCAGCACGGTGCGCCACGATGCCGCCTACGTTGAGTTGTCTGATGCGCTGCCCTACCAACTTATTGTATTTACGGAAGGGAAAGAACATAGCACCAGCGAGGCTATTTTGCCGTTTATTTCGCAGCGGGTGACGGAGGCGATGCAAACTGGGGCGATCGCTATCTCATGAGTCACTATTTTGCAACCGTTGCCCGGGGTTTAGAGGAACTAGCCGCGCAGGAATTACAAGACCTGGGTGCCGAGAAAGTCGTGCCAGAGTTTACGGGAGTCAGCTTTGAGGGCGATCGCTCCTTGCTGTATCGAGTAAACCTGTGGGCGCGGCTGCCTTTCCGCATTTTGAAACGGCTGGATGCCTTCGCCTGCAAAGATGAGAAGGCGCTCTATCGCGGCATTCAAGCGATTGACTGGGGAGCCTACCTCACCCCTGACCAGACCCTAGCCGTGCGAGCCACCGGCAAAAATCGTCAGCTTAATCACAGTCACTTTTCGGCGCTGCAAGTCAAAAATGCGATCGTGGATCAGCAGCGTCATTACTTTGGAGAACGCTCCACCATTGACACCGAACAGCCCGATCTATGGATCAATGTTCACATCAGCGATACGCGCTGCATCGTCAGCTTAGATAGTTCGGGTGGTAGCCTCCATCGTCGCGGCTACCGTCCTGCGGTCGGTGACGCTCCCCTCAAAGAAACATTAGCCGCCGCCCTAATTCGCCTCAGCGGTTGGACACCGGATCAGCCTTTTCTCGATCCGCTTTGTGGGTCTGGGACGTTACCCATCGAAGCCGGGTTGACAGCCCTGAATATCGCACCGGGTTTATTTCGCGATCGCTTCGGCTTTGAGCGATGGCGCGATTTTGATGTGCAGCAGTGGGAGCAGTTATATCAACAAGCCGAAGCAGAAATCAAAACCGAGCTATCGGCTCCCATCATTGGGAGCGATCGCGACTCAGATGTTCTGCAAGCTGCCCAAAGTAACGCCCTTGCCTGCGGCATCTCCGACTATCTCGATCTCTACCATACTGAGCTTGCAGACGTTGAACCCCCTGCGGATCATGGCATCCTCATCTGCAACCCTCCCTATGGCGATCGCCTAGGGAACGACCAAGATTTAGCAGCCTTTTATAAACAGATGGGAGACGTTTTCAAACAGCGCTTCAAAGGATGGACAGCCTTCGTACTGACCGGCAACATGACCTTGGCAAAACGCATCGGACTACGCCCTAGCCGTCGGTTCATTGTTTACAACGGCAGCATCGAATGCCGATTTCTGAAATATGAACTGTACTAGCGCAGCACGCCCTTCAAACAAGCGTACATTTGATTCATCCAGCAATTAGCCAAGAGAACCCTGCCCGGCAGCCGAGCCGAACAATTGAGTTGGACTATTGGATATGGCTCAGGCGGGATTTGAACCTGCGACCTTGGGCTTATGAGTCCCCTGCTCTAACCACTGAGCTACTGAGCCAGGTTTAGAAAAATCGCTAGCGTACTAAGCAATTTTCGCCTTTAGTTAAATTAGCACAAAACGTGCATCCTCTCGCTACTCTTGCGCAATTCCCATCTAGAGCAGGCCTTCTGGCACGCGAGGGCAGCTCTAGATCAATTCAATATCAAAAACCATTCTCATGCTGACTGATGCTGAGAATGGCTAGACATTGCTGACCACAGGCTGCCCACACTCCATTGAAGCCCTGCACGTTCCTAGACTTTGGGGAACCGGGTTACATGAGCCGTTGCCTCTAAAATTAAAGACGCTGGCGTCACCTGCAATTGCTGGAGGTTCAGGGAGATTCCCTCCATCTCAAAATTGCTGAGATCAAGAATATCGGCGGCTTGTTGTACTAGCGCAGTTGTGACCGCTTCAGGGAGACCTTGACCATGGCTGTAGCGAACGTTGTCAAGGTGAACCCGTCGTCCATGATCCATAATGACCGGGGTCGCGCGAAACTGCACCGTTTGCGACTGTTCATCACAAAGGGCGATCGCGGCTGTAATTTGGATGTCGCCCTCCAGCAACTGACAGTCTACATGTTGCACATCAAGAGTGAGCGACTGCCCGTTCACATCCAGCTTGATGCCTCGCATCTGTGGATTCAAGAGCTTGGAGTTAAACGCCTGGTTCAAATCATTTGCCGACAGCGTAATGTGCGCCGATCCCTGCGTCGGTTGAGTTAATTGGATGTTGCCCATCAGTGCCGTCATGGGGTTAACTGCAATCTGCCCAATCTGGATTTTCATGCGCTGCATCCTCAGATTTTTCTGCATGACCATGCCTTGTCCGTCAATCAACATGGAAGCCAATTGACCCTTGGCAAGCAGGTCTACATTAGTCTTGATCTGCACATCGAGTTCATCAACATGGTCAAGCTGACTAGACAGCGCCATCTCTGCAATACGATTCAATGTCTGTTCGCCAATGTTGTCCAACCCTAAAAGCACGATGGAAAGGCTCCTACTTGCGGTGTCTCATTAACAAAGTGTAAAGCATATTGTTAAGGGATGTATCTATCTGAGTGAAGACAGGTGATAGATCTGCGGAGTAGATTGTTGGTTGAGCCACGCGCGAGGAAGAGCTAGGGCTAGCGATCGCCGCCTAAATTCCCATCAATGAGCCATTTATAAGCCATCAATGAGCCGGTAGTGGTATTCATGTCAAGATTTTTGCCGGTATAAGGACTACCCATGAGTCTACACAGCTTATCAGTCGCTGAAAATGAGCGGCAGGCTGACAAATAGACATTAACAAGAGCAACCCCACTCAGGTTCCAGAAATTTCTAGAATCGTTGTTAGCCGCTACGCTTCGCCCTTTGGAGTTACCCAAAATCCAGAAAACTGAGACCGAGGGTTGACGAACCTTTGTTTCTCACGGCATGATTAGGGATGCGGAACGCGGGGCTATAGCGCAGTTGGTAGCGCACCTCAATGGCATTGAGGGGGTCAGGAGTTCGAATCTCCTTAGCTCCATTAGGGTAGTAGAATAACCAGCTCAATTAATGATTGATGAATTGAGCCGTGGCATTATTAATTGATGCGCCTCAAGCCAGAGACTCGATTCATCATCCCTGGCTTGAGGCGCATCAGCATTACTGAGCCTGTTTAGAAAGCGATCGCTTACGGATTGAGCGGCGCTGCTGGTTCTGGCTGTGCGGGCAGTCCATTACTCATTGGTTCAGAGGGCCCTGGCAAAAATTCAATATCAGCAAACTCCGATAGCCCAACGAATCCCAGAAAATCTGACCAGTCTGCGATCGCAGCAGGCGTGGCAGACTGCGATAAGCGCCGCTCAACCGCCGCATCAATGGCTTCGTACCACAGTCCAGCTTGGGCGTAGATGCTAGCCCGTTCGCTGCCCGATGCGCCTGCCAGGGCAGCGGCGAGGTCAGGCGACATCTCACTGCGTTTAAGCCAGCCCGTGAGATAGGGGTCGCCGGAGCGATCGTCCGAATCGCCGTTGCTACAGGTGACAGAGAAAGCCCACTCATAATATTCACCGACAGCCAAGGGCGGCAGACCAACCGTAGACGGCAAATGGATAGCTAAGATACCAGATTCTCCAGTCACCTGAAATTCAGCGTGATAGATCTCATCTCCCGCTTCATCAAACAATGAGAATCGGGCAGAGGTAGCCGGAATTTCTGGAAGGTAGAAGTAAAACGACGGGTAATCAGATAGCGTTTCGCCATAGGCGCTTTCGGGCATCAGGGCAGTCACCGGTATTTGACTCATAAAGCACCCCCCCCGGCTACCGCCGCCTTCCCGCCGTCCGGGAATACCATCTACGGGCGGAACATACTCAGCCACTCTGTAGCTACCGCCCTCGCGACGGTCGGGAGCGTGGTTCAGCGGTGGAACCGATCCTTGGGCGATCGCAACGAGAGGCAGCGCCCCTCCCGTCCACAGCCCAGCGGACAGCGTAACAACGGCAACCAATTGTTTAGAAAGAAACTTGAGCGAAGACATAGCTAATTTGGCATCCTGCCATAAATACAATAAATAAGCGACATTCACGTTAGACGAAGGATCGACCGGATTGTGTCTGCTTTACTAAATCCCTCGTCCGGGGTATCACTGGGGGTATCGGAGGTTGAACCTAGCTAAAGCATGTTGAGTGAATGGGAAGTCAATCGGAAGTTAATGGGGGCAAAATAAAGGGCACTCTTTGCCATCATCACCAGGATAGGGAGCAGAAACGAATACTGCATCTAATCACAACGTTGGTTAACGGGACAATGGAACGCGCGCAGTTCAGCAACTTATCTCGCGATCGCACCAGGCTTAGACCGAGTCACTATCGGCAGGCCCGTGTACCATTCTGGATGATTTGGCATAGACCGGCTAGATGCAGCACTGATTTATCTGATTCTTAGCCATTCTTGGTAGAAGTGACCTACTCTTCTCAATTCTTCATGCTGCTGAGTTGAGTTTTCGTAAAGCTTGACCAAGGGACAGCGATCGCACTTTTAGCAATGCCCTTTCGTCTGAGAAAAGGATGATCATCCACCCGGAAATCTATCCCCTAGGTAGCACATCAATCATACAGGGCGTCTTGCCCATAAACAGCCAGCCATCCTGGTTGATTGACAGAACGGTTGCTATCGATCCTTGCTTAACCCACACTCTATCGTTGGTCAGCCCCTTAGCCACTGCCCTACTAGACCTAAGCACCATGACACCTACCTTTTCGAGTCAATTGGATTGGCAACAGGCGGAAGTATTGATGCAGCCTGCGCTCATTCGCGTCATTGATAATATTCGCAAGCAGCTAGAGCGATCGCCGTGGCGCGGTAATTATGAAAATGTGCATCGCTGGCCGTCGGGCACGCCAGAGGCAGTTAAAACCCAGGTGATGACCCTCCAGCGAGAATTGGAAACCGCTACGCCGGAACGGACTGCCATTATTCAGCGATCGCTCGATCACTTACCCCGTCCCTATCCCGGTTATGAACTCAAACTGACCCATCAAGATCAGGAAGCGCGCATCGATTTGTGGCAGTTGTGCTACCAGGTGTGTTTTGTGGACTACGCCCCCGATGCAATCGAGCAGTCCACCACCGTTACTATTGACACCAGCTTGCTGGATATGGAGGCTTACGAAATCGACTGGCATCGCCTCGATGAAAAAGCAAAGCAATTGGTTGAGACAGCGTTTGCTCAATTGTCAAATTCCTCAGATTCCTCAGATTCCTCAGATTCCTAGGGTGCATCAGCCGCGAACCGCATCAGTCGGGGTACGTGAGGCTCCAGATGGGATTCCGACACGATTCTGATTGACGGCAACTGGCTAACGTCCAACGACTGAGAGGGTCAGAAGACGTAATCCCTACAGCGTCTAGGATTCTCGCGTCTGCGATTTTTGTCCGTCAGTGCCCCTATCTGGGGGCGATCGCTCCTTTTTTGCCCCTTTTTGTGTCAACCTATCCATTCCGCAGAGGACGCTGAGTGGCGGCAAGGGTATGAAGGCAAAAGGTCTAGCGACTTTTGCGTCATGCATAGTTTTGTCCGCCTATCCATTCCACAGATCTCGCTGAAACCCGCCGTCCTCAGTTCCAAAACGAGGACGCTGAGTGGCGGCTAGAAAGGGTATGAAGGCAAAAGGTCTAGCGACTTTTGCGTCATGCATAGTTTTGTCAGCCAGCGCTCTATCGTTATCTTGACCAATCCCCTGCGAAGCCGTGCGTCCTCATCCATAATGAAAGAGTGCGTTACAAAAGTTATCGTGCAGCGACGCGATAGCACCAGTTCGCATGCTGCTGAGTGGATAAACATCATGGCCAGAGATTTACGGGGTTTCCTCAAAATTATTGAGGAGCGGGGGCAATTGCGACGCATCAAAGCATTAGTAGATCCAGAGGTAGAGGTTGCCGAAATTTGCAATCGGCTGTTGCAATGTGGCGGGCCAGCGCTGCTTTTTGAGAATGTCAAAGGTTCCCCCTACCCGGTTGCCGTGAACACGATGGGAACCGTTGAGCGCATCTGCTGGGCGATGAATATGGAAACGCCGGACGAATTAGAAACCCTTGGCAAAAAGCTAGGCATGCTGCAACAGCCCAAGCCGCCTAAGAAAATCTCGCAGGCGATCGAATTTGGCAAGGTTTTATTTGATGTGGTGAAGGCAAAACCCGCGCGGGATCTGCTGCCGCCTTGCCATCAGGTGGTGGTGAAAGAGGATGACCTGGATCTCAGTACAATTCCGATGATCCGTCCCTATGCCGGTGATGCGGGCAAAATTATCACGCTGGGATTGGTCATCACCAAGGACTGCGAAACGGGAACGCCGAACGTAGGGGTCTATCGCCTACAGCTCCAGTCCAAAACGACGATGACAGTGCATTGGCTTTCGGTGCGGGGCGGGGCGCGGCATCTGCGCAAGGCTGCTGAACGGGGTAAAAAGTTGGAAGTGGCGATCGCGCTGGGGGTAGACCCGTTGATCATTATGGCGGCTGCCACCCCAATTCCAGTGGATTTATCAGAATGGCTGTTTGCTGGGCTGTATGGCGGGTCGGGGGTTCATCTGGCCAAGTGCAAAACCGTGGATTTGGAAGTACCGGCGGATTCGGAATTTGTGCTGGAAGGAACCATCACCCCTGGTGAAATGGTGCCGGATGGGCCGTTTGGTGATCACATGGGTTACTACGGCGGTGTGGAAGATTCCCCGCTGATTCGCTTCCACTGTATGACCCATCGCCGCGAGCCAGTCTATCTAACGACGTTTAGCGGTCGTCCTCCCAAGGAAGAAGCCATGATGGCGATCGCCCTCAACCGCATTTATACACCTATCCTGCGGCAACAGGTTTCTGAAATTGTCGATTTCTTTTTGCCGATGGAAGCCCTCAGCTACAAAGCCGCCATTATTTCCATCGATAAAGCCTATCCCGGACAAGCCCGCCGCGCCGCCCTTGCCTTTTGGAGTGCCCTGCCCCAGTTCACCTATACCAAATTTGTCATTGTGGTAGATAAAGACATCAACATCCGCGATCCGCGTCAGGTGGTGTGGGCGATGACCTCTAAGGTCGATCCGTCCCGCGATGTGTTTATTTTGCCGGATACGCCGTTCGATACCCTGGACTTCGCCAGTGAACGATTGGGGCTGGGCGGCCGCATGGGCATTGATGCCACAACCAAAGTGCCGCCAGAAACCGATCACGCATGGGGTGAGCCGCTGCAATCTGACCCTGATGTGGCGGCCATGGTGGATCGCCGCTGGGCGGAGTATGGCCTGAGTGACCTCAACCTTAGCGAAGTAGATCCGAACTTGTTTGGTTATGATGTGCCTCGTTAATTCTCGTTAATTTTTAGGGCTAGCAGAAGACTGGATGCAGGGGGCGGTTAGGGTGCGATCGCTCTGGTTGCTGACCCGTGCGAGTACCCGCTCCCTGAACTGCGATCGGTAATGGTTTCAGGTCAAGATTGTGGGCGCTGCCTACGCCACCTACAATCCTGACCAATACCTGACCAATACCTGACCAATAGAGGACGACCCCGCGACCTAATGGCTAGTGGCAATGAGGCGATCGCTCGGTTTGGCGAACAGGCGATGGGGTTTCAGCCACAGCCGCAGCAGCAGCCACAGGGTTTTGAGTTCACCAGGGGATTGATGGCGGGGCCATTGGCCGGGGCGACAGAACAAAAGCTGAATCAGGTGTCGTTCTTGCGTTAGGGTCAGCGGGTCGAATGTGACGCGCACAGTCTTTTCTGTTGTAATGTCTTGGGGTGCGATCGCCTCCGTGATGGTCATCTGCCCAGTCAGCGCCAACTGTTCTTCCATCAGTTCCAAACGGACGGGAATGCGTGAGCCGATGGGCAGATCGGTCGGTTGGGTCAGCATCAGCTCCGCACCAGACTGCGAGAGGAGCGTGGTTGTGCCCCACAGGGTTTGCCAGGTCGTGGCGCGTGGCAGAGTGTGAACGTGGCATTCGGTTTGCAATGAGCGATCGCCCGCCAACACTAACGCTTGTGCCGGAGTCGGACGGAATTGCTCTACCGTCAATCGCACCACCCGCCGCAGCGGAAACCACAGGTGGGAATTGGGACGCGGTACGTCCAGCAAAATGATCAACGCCCAGCCAATCAGGATCAGGTTGTAAGCACTCCAAATCCAGCCTAGACCGTAGCCTTTCATGGCATTGACGGTATCCGTGGCGATGTACCGTACCCAAACACCCTGTGCTAAGTACATTCCCAGATTGATCCATAGACTAAACGCCATTGCCACAAACAGTACCAGCAGCGGCAGCGCCAACCCCCAATTAAAGGTATAGCGATCGCTTTGGGTTCCTTTGGGTGTGACTTTGAAGCCGCGTGAAAAGGGGCGCAGCAGGGTTTGAACCACTGCGATCGTCATCGGCACACAGAGCGCCACCGAATATACATCTGACAGCAGTGCCGAACGCGATCGCTCATTCAGCCAATTAAATGTGATCAACAGCACTCCGTAGTAGGGCAGAAAAAAGTAAACCAGCTCATTCGGCGTTGCCCAGATGGGAATCACGCCCAGGAAGGCATAGACCAAGGGCATCAGCAAAAAGCCGAGGCGCGAAAAGTTGGTAAACCAGTGGAATAGCCCTTCCAAATGCACCAAGCGCTGCACCCAAGTCAGGCCTGGAATCATCAGCGGATTGGCGGAGATAAACAACCCTTGCAGTGTGCCCCGCGCCCAGCGGATGCGTTGGGTCGCATAATCAGCCATATTTTCGGGAGCCAGGCCGGCGCTCAGCTTTTCGTTGAGATACACCAAGTCATATCCCTGTGCCGACAGCCGTATTCCCGTAAAATAATCTTCAGCAATCGAGTCAGTATCAAACCCGCCCAACCCCATCAAGTGCGATCGCCGCATCAGAAACGCACTCCCGCAACAGGTTGTACTCCGGGTTCCATCCCGCAGTGGCTGCACTTGGCGATAGAACAAATCCTCCTCCGGCGTCAGTTGTGACTCCAGTCGCAGGTTGCGCGCTAGCGGGTCGGGGTTATAAAACGACTGCGGCGTTTGCACCATTGCTACATCAGGCTTCTGGAAGAATCCTACCGTGCGGGTCAAGAAGTTGGTGGTAGGAATAAAATCAGCATCAAACACTACAATCAGCTCGCCGTTCGTCTTCCCCAAGGCGTGGTTGAGATTTCCAGCTTTGGCATGGCGATTATCAGGACGGGTCAAGTAGTGGCAACCCAGCTCTGCTGCCAGCGCTTGAATGTCTGGACGGCGAGTATCATCTAGCAAATAGACCTGTTTGTTGGCATAGTCCATCGCTTGGCTGCCGATGATGCTGCGCCGCAAAATGAAGGCGGGTTCATCGTAGGTGGGAATCAGCACGTCTACACTGGGTTGGTAGCGTTCAGAGGCTACATCTTCGGCTAGTATGTTGGCTTCTCGGCGTCGATCGCGCGATCGCAGCAGCAGCAACAACTGAATCGTACTGGCGGTTAGCGTCACCAATTCCAGCCCCAGCAGCCCGACACTCAACACGCCCGATAGCGGCGTAGCAAAATTCAGAGTCGAGAGCGATCGCCACAGCAAGTAGCGCACCGTAACCACACACAAAAGGCTGACAATAACCCACCGCGACCAGTGCCGAGGCGTGGGCGACAGGCGCATCGTCAACCCGGAAATGCCCAGCAAGGCCAGCAGCGGCAGCCATAGCCGCACCATTGAAGCATCGGGAGCCTGAATCCACTGTGGTGGATGTTGCTGAAACCACTGAGCTTGGCGCGCCAACTCATCCAGCGGTTCATAACCACTGAACCACACCGCCATAAGCGCGGTATAGGTCGCCAAAAAAAACAAACACACAAGGGTGGTAGGATGCAGCCGCCACGGCCGCGCAAACTTGAACCATCGGCGTTTTTTGAGAAGCTGGGAGATCGTCATAACAGTAGTGATGAGGAGTGATGAGATTGGTCGTCGTAGACGGGTTCACACAGCAAGGACAGACGCCGATGGATCTGCCGTGGGCAGGGCTGTTGCGTCAAGGGTTGCCCAGTGCCCAACATGCCCCATCGGGCAAACAGGTTCAGCACTAGAGTGCTTAAGACTCATTTGGGATGTTGGCAGAACTGTGCAGCTAGCACTGCCGCTGATTGCTTAGCTCCCAAGCACAGGGCAACAGTGGCGTTGGGAGATGCTAAATAGATCTTATAAAGTTTTGTAAATAGTTTACGCGGTTTTTTCAGAATTCACCGGGTCAGCGATCGCAGCTCATGCCAATCTCTCTCTTTAGATAGAACTCCAGAAATAGAACTCCAGATAGAGCTAGATAAGGCAACTGCTAGATCCAGATAGAGCCTCTCAGGTTTGCCTGGAAAGCGTGCTGCCGTTTTATTAAAAATGATGAACACAATGAACAGATTAAATGCGTATGAGAAAACTCTGGGAATTCATCGGAATACCCAATGGCGACAAGCGCCAGCGTTAAGGGCAAGGGGATGGGATCGGTGAGAATAAATCGGTGAGAATGAAACAGATGTGCAAAATTGCCAGCTATGTCGATTATCTCGGTTCGTCATCTCAGTAAGGTTTACCCGATCGCGCTCAAGCAGGCGGGGCTGCGCGGCACGCTCCAGCACTTTTTCAAGCGGACTTACCATTTAGTCAACGCTGTGCAGGATGTGTCGTTTGCGATCGCCCCCGGTGAGGTCGTGGGCTTTTTGGGCCCCAACGGTGCAGGCAAAACGACCACGCTGAAAATGCTGACCGGGCTGGTTCATCCCTCCGAGGGCGAGGTCACGGTGGCAGGGCATATCCCCTATCGGCGCGATCGCCAATTTTTGCAGCAAATTACCCTAGTCATGGGGCAAAAGCAGCAGCTAATTTGGGATCTGCCGGCCATTGACTCATTACGAATCAATGCCGCAGTTTACGGCATTAGCGATCGGGACATGCGACACCGCATTGGCGAATTAACTGAGATGCTGCTGCTAGAGGGCAAATTAATGCAGCCCGTTCGTAAGCTATCCCTAGGGGAGCGAATGAAAGCTGAACTGCTAGCGGCCTTAGTGCATCGACCAACCGTTTTATTTTTGGATGAGCCAACCCTAGGGCTAGATGTTAATGCGCAGGTGAATGTCCGGGATTTTCTCAAGGAATATAATCAACGCTACGGCGCAACAGTGCTGCTGACCAGTCACTACATGGCTGATATTACTGCCCTTTGTCGGCGGGTTCTGCTCATCTACGCAGGACAGCTTATCTACGATGGCAGCTTAGAAAAATTGCTAGAACAATTTGCCCCTTACCGCGAAGTGACCATTGAGCTAGACGACCAACATCGCCACCTCACGCCAACGGTCTTGCGCGATCGCCTCCAGCACTATGGCGATATTGAAGCGATCGATGGGTGCTTAGTACGGTTCATTGTCCGCCGAGAGAGCCTAACCTCGACGATCGCCCGGCTGCTAGCTGACCTGAATGTTGTAGACTTAACGGTTGCCGATCCACCGGTTGAGGAAGTGATTGGGCGAGTCTTTCAGCAAGGGAGCGTGACATGAACCCACAACATGGATGGTATCGAGTCTGGCGGATTGTCAAAACTTTAATGGTGGTCTACTACGCTTACATGGTGGAATATCGTGCCGAGTTGCTGTTTTGGGTATTGTCGGGCACATTGCCGCTTATTCTCATGGGCGTTTGGGTGCAGGCGGCCGAGACCGGACAGTTTGCCCTCAATGCTCTAGAGTTTGTGCGTTACTTCATTGCGGTGTTCTGGGTGCGTCAG
>CAYSIR010000021.1:0-13917 GCA_964431105.1 uncultured Leptolyngbya sp.
TGCGATCGCATCATTGGGCATTCGTTTTTATGGCAGCCATAACTGCTGATTACCCAAGCCCACAATGGCTGAACCACACTGCAATCTGGCGATCGCGCCTTAATTTTGATTGATCTCAGCAATCGAAAATCCGTTCGCAATCTGTCCGTAATTCTTCAGGAAAATTCAAGGACAAATGCATTTCAGATACAGTCCAGCAGCCTATTTTGTGAACTAGAACAGATGATAAAGATTGGCGACTATCGTGCAGAAATTAGCTGTAGATTGACCTGAGAATTTAGCGAATTGTAAAGCTATCAATGATGGGTTGTGAATGTGGAAATAACGCAATCGATTGCCATGAAAAACATTGAGCGATCGCCTTTAAAAAGGCTTTAATTTTAACCGGTTCTCAAAGGTTAAATGATTCAGGAATAACCCTCCACAGTAGCGATTAATTTTTATGATGAGAACCAAGAATACACCTCACAGATGCGTCACATGGATTTACTCCGCCAGCAAATGGATCTCTTGAATACGCAGGTTGACGCGCTATACCAAATGATTGAGCGGGTTGATGGCAAAACGTCCGAAATTTTGCTGGAGTTGAAAGACTCAACGACCAGCAACGTTCAGACAGTTCATACAAGTCATAGAAGTTATGGCGACCAACTGATAGGTAATTCAACGCCCTACACCAGCATGGCTGGATTAGAGTCGGAGTTGGATTACAAAGATGTTTTGGTTGATGAAGGATATGGCAGTTCACAGTACACCGGGGAGCGATCGCTTGCGCCCGATGTGCAAATTCAGCGCTTGACGGCTCAGCTCACCGCCGCCTATAACCGGATTGCAGCGCTAGAGGAGCAGTTGCTCTCAAGACGGGTTCACCTGGGAAATTAAATGTAGTCGAATATTCAGTCAGATATTTAGATTTAGATATTTCCTAGATCCTCACGGGCGATCGCTCGATCGTTTGCTTCAGATGCTTCAGAGCGTTCAAAGTAACCGTTTGAGGTTCTGTTGATGCTCAGGGACAGGCGGCTGCTGGGTTTGATGTTGGCGCATTCGCCCAGCGATCGCATTATTGCACCATTAATTAGCCATTCCAAAGATAAGTAAAGCGCAACCTCTGATGACCCAAAAAGGCTCTAGAAGTTACGCTTTATGCATCACTGGGTTTGGGCCGAACCGGACAAACTGTGTCCAGCTAGCCCGGAATTAACCTTAGTAGTCGAAGTCACCCATGCCGCCGGGCGCACCTGCACCAGCCGCTTCCTTCGGTTCAGGCTTGTCTACCACAATGCACTCGGTGGTCAACACCATACCGGCGATCGAGGCGGCATTTTGCAGCGCAGAACGAGTTACTTTGGCTGGGTCAACGATTCCAGCTTCAAACATATCGACAAACTCATTAATTGCAGCGTTATAGCCGATGTTGAAGTCTTTCTCTTTCACCCGCTCAGCGATGACCGCACCGTTTTGACCGGCGTTTTCAGCAATTCGCTTCAGAGGAGCCGTCAGCGCCCGAGATACAATGCCAGCACCAATCAGTTCTTCACCAGTTAGAGTGCTGTTTGCCCACTCTTCTAACTTAGGAACCAAGTGAGCCAACGTTGTACCGCCACCCGGAACGATTCCTTCTTCAACGGCGGCCTTGGTCGCGTTGATCGCATCCTCTAGGCGCAGCTTGCGATCTTTCATCTCGGTTTCAGTCGCCGCACCGACTTTGATGACGGCAACCCCGCCGGAGAGCTTCGCTAGGCGCTCTTGCAGCTTTTCTTTGTCGTAGCTGGAATCGCTTTCGTCAATTTGGCGACGGATTTGCTCACACCGAGCCTTGACGCCACTTTCATTGCCTTCTGCGACGATGGTAGTGGTGTCTTTGGTGATGGTGATGCGGCGAGCTTTACCCAACATTTCTAACTTGGCACTGTCGAGCTTGAGTCCAGCATCTTCAGTGATGACTTGACCGCCCGTTAGCACAGCAATGTCCTCTAGCATGGCTTTACGGCGATCGCCAAAGCCAGGCGCTTTCACAGCGGCCACATTCAGCACACCGCGCAGGCGGTTGACCACTAGGGTGGCTAATGCTTCTTTTTCGATGTCTTCTGCAATGATTAGCAGCGGACGGCCAGAGCGGGCCACCTGCTCCAGAACTGGAACCAGGTCTTGCACCAATGCAATTTTTTTGTCGGTGATTAGGATGAGGGGTTCATCCAAAATGGCTTCCATGCGCTCGGTGTCGGTGGCAAAGTAGGGAGAAATGTAGCCTTTCTCAAAGCGCATCCCTTCGGTGACTTCCAGTTCGGTGGTCATCGACTTCCCTTCTTCTAGGGAGATAACGCCTTCTTTGCCAACGGTGTCCATGGCGCTGGCGATCATTTGACCGACTTCTTCGTCGTTGCCCGACGAAATTGTACCGACCTGAGCGATCGCATTGGAGTCTTCAACTGGACGCGCCAAGCCAGCAATTTCACCAACTAAGAACGCTGTTGCCCGGTCAATTCCCCGCTTGAGGGAGATGGCATTCGCCCCAGCCGCTACATTGCGCAGCCCTTCTTTGACCATGGCATGAGCCAGAACAGTTGCAGTCGTTGTTCCGTCTCCAGCCGCATCATTGGTTTTGGATGCAGCCTGGCGAATCAGGGACACGCCGGTGTTCTCAATGTGGTCTTCAAGTTCGATTTCTTTTGCGATCGTGACCCCATCGTTCACGATTTGGGGTGCGCCAAATTTCTTCTCAAGGACGACGTTGCGACCTTTGGGGCCGAGGGTCACGGCAACCGCTTCAGCCAGAATGTCAATGCCTCTTTCCAAAGCACGACGAGCGTTTTCGTTGTAAATAATCCGTTTTGCCATAGTCTTTGCGGTGTTCTCAGTTCCAAGTGGTTTAGGACGGGGCCGATGAACGGGGCTGATCACGTGCTTTCCCCAGACCATGCGGCCGACAAGTTTAAGGATGGGTATGAACCTTAGAAACGCTGTGGGCGTTGCCCCATCAGCTATTTCGGCGCTATGCGACGACTGCCAAAATGTCCTTTTCGGACAGGAGAACGTACTCTTCGCCGCCAAGTTTGATGTCGGTTCCGGCGTACTTGGAGTACAACACTTTGTCACCGACTTGGATTTCAAGCGCTTGGCGAGAACCGTCATCGTTGCGGCGGCCCGGCCCCACGGCGGCGATTTCGCCTACCTGTGGCTTCTCTTTAGCCGTGTCGGGAAGAAGAATGCCGCCGGCGGTTTTTTCTTCAGATGCACTGACTTTTACAAACACGCGATCGCCCAGGGGCTTCACAGTAGAAACGCTCAAAGATACTGCTGCCATAGAAGTACTCTCCAACTTCGTAGGATGAATCTTGAATCAAAACCTAAGATTTGCACGGTGTGCAATTTAAGTCATCAGTCAGTTTTCGCGGCTATCAACCGTAATGGCTCACCCATCGGTCAAGCTGATGGGGATTTGCCAACGAAACGCTGACCTTTGCGATCGCCGCTCGTAGTGAGGCTGACCATCGCCGTTCGGAATCAAGAGTTAGCACTCTCACCTCCTGAGTGCTAATTTAGCGGACGGTGGGAACCGATAGCAACTTATCCATTTGTACGGGTTCCCGAACTGAGGCCTTCCCAAATGAAACGGTCTGCCCCTATTTCCAGCGCTTTTAAGTCGATGGATGGAGCAAATTCTGGGCGATCGCCTGAACGGCTGGGGCGATGGAGCAGGTCGAAAACCGACGAGAATGCTCCAAGCGCTTAGGGCGATCGCAACAGCCACAGTGCGGTGTAGGTGATGCCGGAGTCATCGGGTTGAATCAGCAAAAAGTGAAGTCCGTTGCTTTCAGCCAGGCGCTGTTGGTAGGTCTGTCCGGCGGCACCGACATCTGCATCATCGAAGGTGGTCAAAATCCAGCGATCGACTAAGCCAGTATCCATCACCAACCCATCCGGCGCGCCGGGTACATACTGCACGGCCACGGGATTTTGATCCTGGAGCCAGCGGGCTAGGCGCATGGAGGCGCGCCCCCCGTCAATGACTACGCCGGGAATGGGAGTGGTTGACGCTAACCCAACTTGCTGAGGCAAAAAGCGATCGGGGGTGGAACGGATCGGGATGGGTTTTTCGGCAAATGCCAGCATGAAATCACTGGACGGAATGGCGGCAAATCGCCAGCGATCGCCCCATAGGGCATCAGAGAGCGGCACCGGCGGCGGCCGATCTAGCGCGATCGGGTCATAGGGTTGCCCAGTGTAGTTTGGCAGGGTGGGATAATCATCGGCGCGATGTTGCAACAGGGCTTTCAATGCGGGCGTGTGGCGGCTGCCCTGCACGGAAATATTTAGGGGTTCGGTCGCGACTTCAAGCAGGCTGAGTGATTGGGGGCGAAAAACCAAGAGGCGATCGGGTTTTCCGTGGAGATTAATTGCGGTCGTGAGTTGCCCCGTCAGCCAGGCGGCGCTGAGGTTTGGCTGCGGGCAGGCAGCGATCAGCAGGGCGCGATCGCCCTCACAGACCACCAATTCCCACAGCGCATTGCCCGCCTCGTCTTGCAATGGGCGACGATACACATCGGCTTGCCATTCCCGCACAGCACTTACTCACTCACTGCTAGATATTGTAAATCGGCAGCAGGACGTTGAAGGTCGATCCTTCACCCGATTTACTACGAACGGAGACCGAACCGCCGCAGTTGAGGGTGAGTCGCTGCACAATTGAAAGCCCCAACCCTGGCCCCGAATCTTCCTCCCCGTGCCGTAGACGATAAAACGGCTCAAAAATGTGCGGTAGTTCATTTTGGGCGATGCCGATGCCGGTATCTCTAAATTCAAGTTGAATATAGTCGCCTTGCTGCCGAGCTACGACCCAAACTTCGCCATTTTTGGGCGTGCATTTGATGGCGTTGTGCAACAAATTAATAACGATCTGCCGCAGCCAGTTGCGCAAACAGGCGATCGCCGGGAGATAGTCAGGAATGGTGTAAGCCAGCATCACGCCCCGCTCTTGGGCTAGGGGTTGGTAGGTACTGACGACACCAGGAACAACATCGGTCAGCCGAATCGGCTGCATAGGAGACTGATCTGTACTGTCTTCAAGCTGCAAGAGTTCTAAGACACTGGTAATCAGCGCACTTTGGCGATCGCACTCTTTCGTCACCATTTCCATATAGCGCTGCCGTTGGTTTGGGCGCAGGTTGGGCGAACCCAGGAGCGTCAGAGCCGTAATCATATTGGTCAGCGGGGCCCGCATCTGCTGCCCTACTTTTTTTAGAAATTCATCTTTAATGCGGAGCTTGTGGCTCAGCGTTTCTACCTCAAGCTGAAGTTGGGAAACGTGATCGGCGAGGCGGCGATCGCTAGAGCTATTGAACCAAATCGTCTCCTGACATTTTACCTGTCGGCTATAAAATGCACCGACCAATGCCGGATCGGGCGGAGCGATCGCATCCGGTGCGACAATGGTTTCCCAGTTTTCCAGCAGCGTGGTTACTTCAGCGATCGCCGGTTGAGAATCATCACGTTGCCTTGCCTCAATCGTCTGATAGAGTCCCTGAAATACCCCCCTCAGCGTACTGACCACAAACGTACAAACGCAGAGCAGGGGATGGCGGCGATGGGTCTGGTCATCCTGCAAAATAGCAGAACTAGAGGTCATCGACAGGGCTACATTGGGCGTATCGGTGCGCGGACGAACACTGCGCGGACGATGGGCCAGCAGCAGCAACGAAAATTGAGGCGATCGCACCATCAAAAAATACTCGCGACGCAGTTGGCTTCCCTCCACAAGGGGGATATAAACCGCCGGAGACGTGAGTGCAAATAGGTCGCCCTCTTGGGCCGACACTGATGAAGTCGGCTCATGCGGGCGGTTAGTGTCATCTGCATCATCCGCATCAGAATCCCAGTTGAACGCGATCGGCGGGGCCGGAGCAGTTTCAGACGGCGGTGGATGGCTCGGTCGATTATGCAAAACATAGATGGAACCGCCAGCCGCCAGCCGCCGATAGCGATCCAGTTCATCTTGCCAGACCTGACCGCGCGGAAGTTTCACCCAAAGCGTTGCCGGAAGTTGCGCCTCAATCAGTACATCCAGCACGGTGGACAGCATCGATTTGAACGTGCTTGGACTGACTTGGAGCGGCTGAGAAATTTGCTCAAGCCCAGCCGCCAATTCATAGAGCGAAGAATCCTGAAAGCGAGGTGCGTTCATAGCAGTCACGGTTGAAGCAGCCCCGCTGTGGGGGTTGCTGAATCATTGAAGACTGACGCCGCCACCTTTAGCCACACAAGAAAATGAATGCAGGCATGGAGGAGTATGACCAGTCAGTTGAAGGCATTTTCCCTGATTACTCGTTAATATTACGCAGAATTCTAGGACGCTGCCAGGATTTGCTCATCGAGGGTCATGTCTATGTCAGCCCGATCGCCCCCATGGGCTAGATAATCGGACTGGAAAGAATCCTGTAAACCACTGACTAAATCATATTTTGGCATCCAATTGAGATCCCGCTGTGCGGCATGAATATCTGCAAAGAAATGCTGTGGGCGCAGTGGAAATGCTTTTTTCTTACCGAAGTCAAAATTTTTCGGATTGTAATGCACGAGCTTTAGCGCATCAGGATCTTTATTTGCCGCGATCGCGCAGGCCCGCGCTAGTCCATCGAAGGTAATATAGCGATCGCCGGAAATGTTGTAAATTTTACCGATCGCCGTTTCATTCCCCAGCACCTGAACCATAGCCATGGCCAAATCATAGACGTGCCCCAGTTGGGTAATATGCCCCCCGTGCCCTGGGATAGGAACGGGGCGATCGCGCAGGATACGATCGAAAAACCAAGCTTCAATCGGGTTATAGTTCTGCGGGCCATAGATATAGACCGGACGCACTGAGGTAAATGGAATCCGTTGCTCAGATAAGAACGCTTCGGTTTCAAACTTACCTTTGTGGCGACTGTTTGGGTCAACCGCATCCCCTTCAGTGTGGGGCATTTGGTCTGATTTGAGATACACCCCAGCCGAACTAACATAGATAAAATGCTTGAGATGACCTCGAAAAATTTCAATCAGCGGGCGCGTATCACTCAGTTCGCGGCCGTTGTTGTCAAACACAGCGTCAAACCGTTGCCCGCTCAGTTTTTCGTTCAATCCGTCCACATCTTTGCGATCGCCATGAATCTGCTGCACTCCCGCAACCGGAGCTGGTTTATTCCCCCGATTAAACAAGACGACCTCGTGGCCCTGTTCGACCAATAGCTTAGTGAGATACACACCAATAAACCGGGTTCCCCCCATTACCAGAATCCGCATACGCCTGCCCTTTTGGATTGTTCAGTGTCGCCAGTGCCTTGGGAGCTAACCGGACGGTGAATGATGCCGATGACCCTTACCTCACTGGTCGAGATTATTGTAGTACGACCGTGAACCTAAGCTGCCTTCAGCACCCCAGCCGCGATCGCATTTTGAATCCCTTGCTCAATGAAGGGCCAGAGGGCAGGCGTTCCGATTTTTACCGCCTTCATGCGATCGCGCACCTGAACGGCGCTGATGCCGTGCAGTGTCCAGGTATGTCCATCGGTTTCTAAATTGTTGAGGAACGGTTGTAGACAATCCAGAGCTTTGGCAAACTGAGCATCAGCAGTCGTTTGCGCCTCATACTCATCCCAGCAGGCCCGCAGATCTTTTCCTAAATCTGGCGGCAATAGGCCAAATAAGCGATCGGCGGCTTGCACTTCGCGATCGGCTTTGGTTTGGTTGCCGTCGGGATCGTAGCAAAAGGTATCGCCCGCGTCGATTTCTACCAGGTCATGCACGAGCAGGAGCTTCATAACGTGCATCAAATTAACCGGCTGCGGCGCATATTCTTCAAGCAAAATCGCCATCATGGCAATGTGCCAGGAATGTTCGGCACTGTTTTCCTGGCGAGAGCGATCGCATAGCAGCGTTTGCCGCAAGACGGATTTTAGCTGGTCAATTTCGGTAATAAACTGAAGCTGTTGGGCGATGCGGCGATTATCGATGGGAGGCATTAAGCTGGGTTGCATAGGCGGGTCAACCAGATTTGTATCATTGATAGAACAAGTACTCAATCAAAACCTTATCTCGGAATTGTCATTCGCCCAACACCCATGAACCAAACTAGCGATCGCATCTCTCGCACTAATCATCTCATTCGTACCCTAGAGCAGGACTTACCGACGCTATTCGAGCGAGATATTTCGTATCCCATTTACACCGATGATATTGCCTTCCGCGATCCGGTCAATCGGTTTAAGGGCAAACTCAGCTACCGCCTCATTTTTTGGACGCTGCGGTTTCATGGGCGGCTATTTTTTACCCATCTAGCGTTCGATTTACACGAGGTGCGATCGCCCGATTCCGATACCATCCTGGCAGACTGGACGGTACGCGGCCGGCTGCGGCTGCCCTGGGCAACAAAGCTATGCTTCAACGGTACATCTACCTACAAAGTCACGCCCGACGGGTTTATCTACGACCATGAGGACAATTGGGATCGACCACCCAGCGCCATTCTGCGCCAGTTTTTGCCCAACCAAACTGAATCCACGCCTTCTGATCCAGCCGAGGATTCGCATTAACGTAGGCGCGAGGGTTCGTTGCCCAGGGCCGCCCCGCAGCCATTATCCTGAAAACCCGCGCTTGACGTCGGCATAGGCGGCGTACACGCCTCTGACGTTGTACCAGTTCAGAAAAATGCGGGCAACTTCTAGGGCCAGTTGCGGTTTGCCGTGGTTCACCAACCAGCGCAGTAGCGGGGCTAGGGTGCGTTCGTTTAGCAAGCCGCCGAGGGTCAACAGTCCCCATAGCATCTGATGCAGAATCGTCATTTGAATCATCATCCGCACGTTTAGGGTCGGGTGTTTGCGGTAGAACAGCGCTCCCATGCGGCCCCGCTGAATTTCTTTGTCAATCAGGCTAGGCAGGTCATCCAGCGAAAAGGGCGGATGCCAATGATAGCCAACGGCTTCGGGGCATTTTACGAGCTTCAGCCCTAGCTTTTTCAGCCGCACTCCTAGTTCCAAGTCTTCCCAGCCGTAAAGCTGAAACTGAGTGTCAAATAACCCAGCGTCTTCTAGCCATTGGCGGGCGATCGCCACATTTCCAGTAGCAAAATAAGCGTTAGAAAAATCGGTGATTTTGTAGGGCGTGTCGGTGGGATGTTCAAAGTCACAGGTATTGATGACGCTGCCATAGGTAAAAACGCGATCGCTCCCTGTTTCCCGAACCCCCTGCTGTAAGCGATCGGCATGGGCTTGCAAAAATGGCGGCGTGACGACTAGATCACTATCGATAAAAATAATAAAGTCGCCCTTGGCATGGGCAACTCCCAAATTCCGAGCGGCAGCCGGCCCTTGATGGGCCTGTTCCAGCAGTCGCACATGGGGCAGATTTTGGGTCGCTATCCACTCGATGGTGCGATCGGTAGACCCATCATCGACCACAATCACCTCATAGCCATCTATCACCGATGGAGTTGGGATGGATTGATGCTCCAGTGCATGGAGACACTTAGCTAGGATGGGGAGCCGATTGTAAGTAGGAATGACAACGCTAAAAAACACTGCTTTGGTGAAGGATACAACACATCAAACTGACCTGGCGATCGCCCGCGTCAAATCTGGTCAGGCGATCGGGTAGGGTTCCTCCCGCCTCATTCTGCCGTGTGACCCGTGAGCCTGTCACCGTTGCGCCCTCTTTCTCAAATTAGTGAGCTGATCCCCCGGTGAATCGATGCTAGCAGGGGCAGCGCCGCATTGATAAGGCTCACTTTTGTTCAGGATGCGGCTCAAACGGTATCGATGTTCCCATTCGGTTAATCGTGCGAATGAGTTGGGCAAGCCGTCCAAAGTCGCGCTGATTGAAATGCAGGACAAGGCGCGGCAACCCGTCTAGGTTGGGGTTGAGTTCGGTCACCACTTCCCCACTTTTTTCGATGCGCCCTTCCAATAAAATGTCGCTAAAGTCGCTGTTGAGTTCCTCGACGGCTTCATCGGACAGTTCAGACTTCAGCCGAATCACCAAGCGATCGTTCACATAACGACTGGAGTGATACACCCGATAAAAGCTGGTAATGGCCTCACACGCCACATCAATATTATCGGTAATGGTATAAAGGCTGAGGTCATCTGGGCTAATTAGTTGCGCCTCCAGCAGGTGATCGCGGATATGGGCATCCCAGCTTTTCCAATAGCCGCGCCCCGGTTCATCCAGCAGCACTACCGGCACCAAGGGAGATTTGCCCGTTTGCATCAGTGTCAAACATTCAAAGGCTTCGTCCTGTGTGCCAAAGCCACCGGGAAACAGGGCGATCGCATCCGTTTCTCGCAAAAAGAAAAGCTTGCGGGTAAAGAAATATTTGAAGTTAATCAGCTTCCCGTCTCCTTCAATGAAGGGATTAGACGATTGCTCAAACGGGAGCTGGATATTGAGTCCGAAGGATTTGGCCGCCGTTGCCCCTTCATTGCCGGCCTGCATGATGCCGCCGCCGCCGCCGGTCAGCACCATAAATCCAAGCTGCGTCACGCGGTGGGCAAAGGCTGCCGCCATCTGATAGCCGTCGGTTGTGGGACTCATGCGGGCTGACCCAAAAATGGCAATCTTGCGCGTGTGGCGGTAAGGATAAAACACGCGAAAGGCGCATTCCATATCCTGTAATGAGGCATTCAGGATTTTCCAATCTAGGCGATCGGCTTCAACTTCTGCCATGCGCACCAATGTCGTCAGCGCCCGCTGAATTAGTTGACCGTGGGGTATTTCGGGAAGCTGGTGGAGCAATGTGTCAATTTCTGCTCGCAGTGCGTCGATTGATTGAGAAGACGGGTCAGCCATGGCAATTCTTGAACGAACGGCATCCTATTCTATCGAGATTTGTTAACAAGTGGGTTAAGGAGGCGATCGCGCTGTTGCCTGTGTTGCAGACCTGTAACACTTGTGGCGCTCCAATCTGAAATATCGGGCAAATTGAGAGTAAGGCGTTTGACCTGCTCTCATAAAGGAGCCTTAATTTTGCGAAGGGAGAATTGTGCAGTGACGCAATGTTCACCGCTGATCGGCATCACGACCGATGGGCGCAACCATCAGGATCAATATCATCTGTATAGCTACTATGTGGAAGCCGTGCGGCGGGCGGGCGGGATTCCGGCACTGTTGCCGCCGGGCGAAACTCAGTGCGATCGCCTATTTGAGCGCATTGATGGACTGGTGCTGACGGGCGGCGGCGATATTGACCCACAGCGCTACAGCGGCCCTGGTCATCCCATGATCTGCCGGATTGATGCGGGACGCGATGCGTTTGAGTTTGCGCTGGCAGAACTCGCGTTGCAGAATACCAAGCCGGTTTTGGGCATTTGTCGCGGCTTACAGGTGCTGAGCGTGGTGGCCGGGGCTGAGAAATTGGTGGCCCATGTGCCGGATGTGTTTGGCGATCGCGTCCACCATCGCACCGCTCAAAAAACCGGGTTAGAACATCGCGTGATTCTGCAACCCGATAGCCGCCTGGCGCGAGTGATGGGAGCAACGGATATTTCAGTCGTGTCCTGGCATCACCAAGCCGTTTACGCGCCGCCGCCCCAGTGGGTGGTCGCCGGGCAAGCGGAGGATGGACTGATTGAGGCGATGGAGCAGACCTGCCATCCTTGGGCGATCGCGGTTCAGTGGCATCCGGAAATGTCGCCGCTGGACGATCCGCATCAGTCGGCGCTGTTTCGGGATTTTGTGCAGGCGTGTCAGGGTGAGGAGGCTTAATGATCGGGGTTGGATTGGGCGATCGCTTGTCCTGCTAGCCAGCCCGTTGTCCAAGCGCTTTGGAAATTGAAGCCGCCGGTCACGCCGTCGATATCCAGCACCTCTCCCGCGAAAAATAAACCGGGACAGCAGCGGCTTTCCATGGTTTTGAAATTCACGTCCCGCAGCCGCACTCCGCCACAGGTAACAAATTCCTCTTTGAATATGCCCTTGCCCGCGATCGCATACTGTCCCTGAGTCAGCTCCTGCGCTAGTTGGTTCATGGCAGATTTGGAGAGTTCGGCCCAGCGCTGTTTAGGAGCAACTTGCGATCGCTCTAGCAGGTAGAGCCACAACCGTCTTGGCAAATCTACCGGGCAAAAGTTGGCGATCGCCTTTTTCGCGGCTGTTTCCTTTGCAGACCGGAGAACTAGCCGAATCGTCTCCAGATTTTGGGTCGGTAGCCAGTTCACGGCCAGCGTCGCCCGATAGCGGACATCATGCAGCCGTCGTGCGCCCCAGGCTGAAAGCTTCAGCACGGCCGGGCCGCTCATGCCCCAGTGGGTGAGCAGCAGTGGCCCCGACTGCACCAATGGCTTATGGTCAGGAACGCGCAGCGTTGCCGTCACGGGTTCAACCGATACCCCGGCTAGCTCATGCAGGGCCGCATCCCGAATGTTGAATGTAAACAAGGATGGAACCGGCGATTCGATACGATGCCCCAGGGATGCCGCGATGCGATGCCCTTGGGGACTGCTGCCCGTGGCTAACAAAATGCGATCGCCGCTTAACCGTCCACCCGATTTCAACCTCACCTGAAACGCATCGCCCTGCCGCTCTACCGCAGCCACCGCCTGCCCCGTCTTGACCGTCACACCTGCCCGCCGCGCCGCCTGCATCAAGCAATCCACAATCGTTTCTGAATCATCCGTCGTCGGGAACATCCGCCCATCGCCCTCCGTTTTGAGCGTGACGCCCCGTTTACGAAACCAGTCCACCGTGTCTTTCGGCTGAAATCGACTAAACGGCCCGCGCAACGCCTTGCTGCCCCGTGGATAATGCTGTACCAACAGCACCGGGTCGAAACATGAATGGGTGACATTGCAGCGACCGCCCCCCGAAATCCGCACTTTGCTGAGGGGCTGCCGTCCGGCTTCTAATAATGTGACCTGAGCATGGGCATGGGACTCGGCCGTGGCGATCGCCCCAAAGAACCCTGCGGCACCGCCGCCAATGACAATAATCTGCATCCTGTTCACGCTTCGCCCTTCCCTGACCGTCTAAACCACTGGATCAACTTGCCGTCAATCCTTCCCATCGTTCCAGCCTTTACCCATCGTTCCATCGGGCGCGATCGCCTCGATGGTTTGCATGGATAAATTTTTCGACCCATGCCGTCACCCTTCGCGCAGATCGGGGCATACTGTATAACGTGCATTTTGACACGTAGGGCTGGGGGGATTGCGTTCAGCTTTTGCCGCTGTTTCCAGATCATCAGTGACGAACCGCCAAAATTAAGTGGTTGATCCAGATAACAGCCTGTAGGATTTGAGCAGATTGAGGCGATCGCCATCAGATGGTTCGCTCTAAAAGCCCAAAACCGCACTGAAACTCAGTGATGTTGTCGTGTTGCTCAATGGTCGTAACCTTTCATGGTTCCTGTTTGAGACCCAATCGATTATCTCGTTTGCTGCTCCGAAAAAGGACGATCTGAGAATGAGTTTAGAAAAGCTCCAGCCCGCTGACAAAAGAGAATTTAGCGTGTATGCACCGTACTACCAGGGCAACAAACGCAATGCGCTACCGCTTGCCATTAGCCTGTACCGTCAAGGAAGCCTTGAGGGGACTCGCATCATTGAGGGCGGAGAGAGCATTCCGTTTGTCGCCAGTTGGAATGTGTCGTCACTACCGGCGGATCTCACTCGCCTGCGGGTGCAGTTTGATGGCAATGCTGACCTCAGCTACGAAATTACGATGGCGAATTTTGAGTTTGTCAGTTATTTGATTGAACTCTTGTTTCACTTCAAACGCGCGCGCCTCGTAGATTTTTCCCAAGGGTTTTATCGCAAGCTGCTCCGCCTCGACGATTAGCCCATCATTTGGTCGTGGTATTCCTGTAAAGATTTTGGGTGGTGTGGGCGTTGTCCACACCACCCAAAATCTTTACCAATAGAGAACTACCCATCATTTAACTGTTTCATA
>CAYSIR010000021.1:14017-15910 GCA_964431105.1 uncultured Leptolyngbya sp.
TAACTGTTTCATACCCCAGCTAACGGTTCCCGCTGTCCCTGGGTTCGTGTTGAATCTAGGGATTTTATTGAGCCACGAGTGGACGATGCGACCTAATGCACTGATGCAATCTATGGCAGCATTGCAGGATTTGGGCTAATGTTTGTGTCACGATTACTCATCAATCAGTCGGGTCAATTCGTCTGACCACTCTAGCGGTGCATTTCTCGGCTACCTTGGCATTGAACTAACATTCTAGGCAGCATTGGTTTCTAGAGCCTTTTGGGGACTGGCTGCTGGTTGATGCTGAGCTGCGGGGCAAATCAATGGTGCGATCGCCTCAGCCGTTGGCTCGTCTGGAGCAATTGTGCATCCAGCATCATTCTGCCGATATTCGGCATCGTTGCCCTGAATCTTTGATAAATCCTCTGTAAATGGTTCGGTACATCGGTCAATGATCAGGTTGATAGGCATGGGTCGAGTCACGTCCCCTTCTCTTCAAAAGGTTCAGCGGCGCAGTTGGTTCACCGCGTTGACTTTAGGGATGGCGATCGCCCTTGGTTGCCTGTTGCTGTTGGCTAGCACATCGTTTGGCTCACCTGCGATCGCCCAAGAATCGGTTGAGGAATTGCAGCAGCAGCAGCAGCAGATTGAACAAGAACGCACACAGATTCAACAAGAACGCGATCGCCTGGAAAATATTGAAAACTCTGTAGAAGAGCAGCTTGAGGGTCTGGAAACCAATATTCAAACCACGACGGAGCAAATTGAATATAACGAACAGCAATTGGCGATCGCAAACGAGCGACTCGCTACCCTTGAGTTAGCTGTATCGCGCGCGGAAGATGATTACCAATCTCAGCAATTTGCGACCGTTGCTCGCCTGCGCTACCTACAGCAGCAACCCACGCAAAAAGGCTGGGCTGTTTTGCTGCAAAGCCAGAACCTGACTGATTTCTTGACCCGTCGCCGCCAGCTAAAACAGTTGTATCAGGCTGATCGCACCATCTTAGATGACCTGAAAGCCAACGCGGAAGAAATTGAGCGCCAGCGCCGCAACGTGGCCCGCCAAAAAAATGAAATTGCTCTCCTCACCCAAGAACTCATCGCCCAGCGATCGCAATTCCAAATTCAAGCCGATAACCAGCAGGCCCTCATTGCCCGCTTGCGCGATGACCGTCGCGCGCTCGAAGAAGCCGAAGAACAACTGACTCGTGACTCTGCCAACATTGCCGTTTTAATTCAGCAACGCCTCGCCGCCCCTAGTCGTGGCACTATCATCCGAGGTACTGGGCAATTTAGCTATCCCAGTGATGGTTTTATTAGCAGTGGCTTTGGTTGGCGCATCCATCCCATCCTTGGCTATGAGCGGTTTCATGGCGGCGTGGACTTTGGTGCGGACTACGGTAGCTCTATTCGAGCAGCCGACAGCGGCACGGTCATTTATGCCGGATGGTATGGCGGCTATGGCTTAACGGTGATTGTGGATCATGGGGGCGGGCTGACGACCCTCTATGCCCACTCCAGTGAGCTATTTGTGTATGAAGGTCAGCCGGTACAGCGGGGACAAGCGATCGCATCGATTGGCTCTACGGGGCTATCGACGGGGCCGCACCTGCACTTTGAAGTGAGAGTCGGCGGCGAACCGGTTGACCCAATGGCGTATCTCTAGGTTCACAGTTTTTCGGAGTCGGCGCGATCTGGGGTTGATGCTGCCTGTAGCCAGGTTTCCACATCATCCAGGCTCGAAAAGTCCAACAACGCCTCGCCTAGTGCGTCTAGATCTGCGATCGCCAATTGCTGAAGTTGTTGCTGAACGGTGTCGGGCAATTCCCCAAAACGACGGGTTAAAAGTTTGGTGATGATCAATCGTTCTCCCTGCTCTAATCCCTGCTCTAATCCCTGCTCTAATCC
>CAYSIR010000021.1:16010-20311 GCA_964431105.1 uncultured Leptolyngbya sp.
TCCCTGCTCTAATCCCTGCTCTAATCCCTGCTCTAATCCTCTTGCCTGCCCTTGCTGGAGAATCTGTTGATAAATGACGGATTCCTGCATGATGTCTGACCTCAAAATCCGGTTGATCAACTCGTTCTCTAATACTAACCCCGCCAGGATGGAGGTGGATGCTGCGATGTTGTTGCGATCGCGGCGGTTGGGGATGGCTTCGATTTGCTGGGCTAGGGTTTCGAGTAGGCGAGGGCGATCGCGGGTCTGTCCCAAAATGGCGAAGGGTAGCAGTCCGGGCGTGTTGAAGGTTGCGATCGGGCATTCCCAGAGGCGAATCACCTGGAATCTGTGGCGAGTGTTTTTGGATTGAAAGGCGGTGATGTTAACCAGTGGCGATGCAGATTCGCGCAGATAGATGACCACTTGGGTTTGAGATTTGTTGGGAAAGCGACGACGAATCCGTACGCTATAGTCCAGCATCCGAAAGGCGATCGCAGCATCGGGTCGGGTCTGAAATTCGATGTGCAGCACTACGGGTTCAGCTTGCAGCAGAATCAAACTATCGGCGCGGATGGGATCGAGGGTGAGTTCGGATGGGCTGAGTTCGGTGAGGGGCATGGACTCCCCCAGCAGCCATTGGGCAAAGTCGGCGGAGAACTGTTCGGCGAGGAATTTACAGATATTGTCAAACATGAGGCGGTGCGGGAATGATGACAGATTCGATCGCCCAAGGGCGGTCAGTGGGCAACGGATTTGTTTCAGGCTGCTCCAGGAGGTTAACGGGTTGGACGTTGGAACAATCTAGATAATTCGCCAGTTGCCCGATCGCGGCCCAGTCGGGGGCGATCGCCGTTTCTCCGTGGCACTCATACCAGCGCAGCACCCAGCCATTTGCATCATCCTCAGCCCGTTTGAGTGCGGTCAAGATCAGGTTTTCAGGCAGGTTGAGGAAATTTCCAACGGTTGGTAGGGTGGCTGTTTCTTGAGAATTGCGAGTTTCGAGGGGCAGAACGTGCAGCGGTTGATTGAGTTCATATCCACGTCGCACCGTCTGGGCCTCTTGCCAGGAACCCGCATGGGGATAGATGGCATAGGTGAACTGATGCTGGCCGCGATCGGCGGTGGGGTCGGGCCAGAGGGGGGCTTTCAGAAGGGTGAGGCGCAGTTGGTGGGGCTGGCTGTCGTAGCCATGCTTGAGGTCGCTGAGGATGCTGACACCGTACTGCTCATCGCTGAGGTCTGCCCAGCGCAGGGCGGGCACTTCCCACTTGGCTTGCTGATAGGGATCATCGGAGTGGGTGGGGCGCTGAATCGTGCCGAAGGGCATTTCATAACTGGCAACATCGGCGGCGATCGCCATCGGAAACGCCGCTTTCACGACTACCTGTTCTTCTTGCCAATCCACTTGGCTTTCAATACGGAGAATGGGCGATCGCGCCTCCAGCACATAATCTTGAACGAATTTCGACTGTCCTAGCTGCCGCACTACCCGTAGGCGCTGCATCAGCGGGCCGTACTCAACCCATTCAATGGATTGCAGTACCGGCGGCGGCAGAGGATGGTCGGCGTAGTCGGGGGCAATATTCCAGGCATCCCAGTATTGACCGCGATCGCGGAAGGCTTGGAGTTGATTGCCGTCGCGCATCACCTCCCGCTGATAAATTTTGTCGAATAGATGGGCAATGTCGCCCGTGGTGTCGTCAATGGTGACGTGTAGATGATCGTTCTCTAAGCACCAGCCCTCTGGGGGCAGGGCGGGCGTTTGGGCATCGGCGGAAGCACACCACAGGACGCGATACCCAATGCTGGGCACTGTCACCTCGACCTGAATTTCATTGGCATGGGAGCAGGGTTGCGTTGACAGCGGTTGACCCATTTCATCCGTAACGCGCCAATTGCCGGGTAAAATCGGCATCGAAATCAGGTGCGATCGCTCCCAGTTCAGGGAATTGACCACTAAGAACGGAATGGCGTTGTCGGCCGGTGGGGTGAGGGCAATCTGGGCGGCGAGGGTGTGGAGGGCGCGATCGCGCAGGGTTTGGGCGGTGGTGAGGGCGGCTTGCCAATTTGGGTTGGCTTCGGTGAACACCTCCGGGATGCAGGTGCCGGGCAAAATATCGTGAAATTGATTGAACAACACCTGTTTCCAAGCGGTTTCGATGGCGGTGGCTGGATAATCGGCTTGGGTCAACAGGCTGGCGATGCTGCTCCAGAGTTCAGCTTGATATAGTGTTTCCTCGCCGCGCCGGTTGAACCATTTTTGGTCGGCGTGGGTGGTGTAGCAACCGCGATGCAGTTCCAAGTACAGTTCATCGTTCCAGGTGGGCAGGTCAGCGGGGAGCGATCGCGCAAAACTCTCGGCCGTGCCGTAGGTCAGATTGGGGAAGAAGGGGGACTGCTGCCAGCGCCGCGCCAGGGTCAACATATCGCGGGTGGGGCCGCCGCCATGATCGCCCACTCCCGGCAGCCACAGCGCTGTGGAATGCCGGGTTTGCTGTTCCCAATCGGCGGCATAGGTGGCCATCTGGGCGGGATCAATGCCCGTGCCAATGGGCGGCAGCATCATCGCAGGAATTTCCGTGCCATCGGGCGATCGCCAGTTAAACAGCCGATAGGGATGGCGGTTACTGTCGTTCCAGTCCAGCTTCAGCGTGGCGAAGTATTCAATACCGCCCTGACGAAAAATTTGCGGCAGTTGCCAACAAAAGCCAAAACTATCGGGCAACCAAGCGATCGCACTCGTTTTGCCAAATATCCTTTGGGTATAGCGCTGACCATAAAGCACCTGCCGCACAATGGATTCACCATGCACCACATTAAAATCCGGCTCGACCCACAGCCCGGCCGTCACCTCCCAGCGACCGGTCTGAACCTGGTGTTGAATTTGCTGAAACAGCGCCGGACGATGCTGCTCCATCCAGTCATAGAGGGCGGGGGTGGAATGCCCGAAGATCAATTCTGGAAACTCGGCTTGCAAGTCTAACACCGAGCGAAAGGTGCGCTCAGCCATCTCCCAAGTTTCGGGGATCGGCCACAGCCAGGCCATGTCCAGGTGGGCGTGTCCTAGCACTTGAATTGTGCGCTGTTTGACCAGTTGGCTCAGGGGCTGGAGTGCTTGACGTAGCTGAATTAAAGCAGCATCAAACTCAGCGCGCTGCGATCGCACTTCCCAGGGAATGGACTCAACAGCTTGGGCGATCGCGTTCAACTGCTCTGGCGCAAATTGCTGACAATGCTGACAATAGTGATGCAGCACCGCCAGTTCATCCGCCACAAAGCCCGGTTCCGGCAACGGATTCACCGCCCCGTCAGGCTGTTCGTAAAGGCAATCGGACTGCACCAACGCACCGTCATCATGCCCCGGACTGACCAACCGCAGCGCCAACTGAAATATCTCACCCGGTTTTACAGACGGACTGATGAGAATCCGCGTGGCGCAGTCGTACAAATCCCCGACCTGCACCCGCACCCCATCCACAAAAATCTGGGCATCTACCGCCCACCACCGTAGCGCAAACCGCAGCGCTAATCCTTCTAGGGGATAGCCATCCAGCGATTCTGGAACCGTGATGGTCTGCATCAACCACAGCACCCGCTCACCTTTCTCCCAGGCAATGTGTTGGCGATCGTTGAGGGGAGCGATTCCTTTGTAGGGATGCTTCGCGATCGCACCGTCAGGCGGCTGGTCAGCGGTCAAGTCCATCGCACTCCATTGACTTTGAATGCTATGCCGAGTCAGACAACGCAAGCGATCGCAACTGGATTGAATAACAGCGCTGAGGTAGGTCAGGTCAGAAGGTTCAGAAGGTGCAAAGTGAGTCATCCGAGGGAACCAAATTCAAGATAGGATCGGGCTACGGTCGCCCTGGTGTTGACTCTACTCCTGGCGTATCCATCCCGCAATATCCCCGGCTGACAGCCAATCCCTGCATCATAGCTATGGCCATTTTGTTTAGGAAATGGGATTTTTGGTGAGACGGCCTAGCGCTCTGGAAGAACATCTCATTCGCAATCACCAGCCACTAATCACCACCCACTAACCACCCCCACTAACCACCCACTAACCACCCACTAACCACCCACTAACCACCAACCACTAACCACCCCCCACTACCCACCACCCACTCCTCTCCCCTCATGAACGGCCCCTACCAAAGTCGCTTCCTCAACCTCATCACCCATCACTATCGCCGCTGGCGGGACGAAATGCAGCGCACCGTGCGCCAAGGCGCAACGGCAACGGTGTGGACGATGCAGGCAGTTTTGTTTCCGTTCTATGCCGCTGCGCAGGCGGGGCGGACACTGCGGCAACGACTTCA
>CAYSIR010000021.1:20411-28470 GCA_964431105.1 uncultured Leptolyngbya sp.
TCATCGACGGAGATTCGCGGGCTAGCCTCCCAGTGCGACACGCGATCGCTCGTTTTAGTGACCGTACAAAACCAGATTTTGGATGTTCTCAGCGCTGGACAGCAAGCCCAACTCCACCAACGCCTGACGCAAGAATTGATGGGGCAACCTGCACAACCTGCGATCGCGCCCTGGAAGAGAGTCATACCTGCTCAGCCCCTGTTGCCGGTGCGCTGGCTGAATCAAGCTATTTTGTGGATGCAGCAGAGTCCAGTCGCACTCGCTGCAAATTGGTTTGGGGAATCTCCACCGTCCCTTTCTTCAGCCCCAGATGAAACCGTCCCTGCATCGGCTTGGCAATCGTTGAAACAGTGGATGATGGCAAACGTGCCACAACCAGGGGCGATCGTGCTGAGTCAACCCGACTATGAATTATGGGATAGTGCCGCTATTCATCGCCCATCACCGCCTCCCAACGCCGTGCAGACCACAGGCGCGATCGCTCCCTTGCCAATAGGAACCGTCCCCCGCCCTGTCCCGTCCGCCATAGACGGGCGATCGTCCACCGGTTCTACGCCATCCTTGAACCAGCCTGCGATCGCTGCATCCCTCGCATCCATTCCCCAAACGGTTCCCCAGCCAGCCACGCCAACGCCCCTGCCCACCACAGAAGAGTGGGACTGGATCGACATTGATGCCCAAACCGTGAGCTATGTCAAACATCCCCTTGAGCAAGTCTTGGAATGGCTGGACAACGCCTTGCTTTGGCTGGAAACACAGGTTACAAAATTGGGGCAATGGTTGCAGCGATCGCTAGCGAACCGCAACCGATGCTAGGTATTATCTAGCGTTTCCATAGAAAATCAACGCCGCCGCTAGAAACTCTCACAAAAAGGGAACGTCTTTTCGTATGATAGGAATGCCAAAGCTTCGCTCATGACCGATCGCTGCTGGTGTAAATCCTAGCGTTCGGCAATTAAACTGTACTGCGGTTGACGAAAGCCTTTGAGCCACCGACGACGGCAACTTGGAGATACCCGCCATGACCACGCTTAAAATCGCTGTTTATATTGTTGTTTCTTTCTTCATCGCTCTCTTTGTATTTGGCTTCTTATCAAACGATCCGGCTCGGAACCCCAACCGCCGGGATCTCGAATAAGGTCTATATTGTGTACGCCGCCATCAACGGTTGTGCCGCCATTTAACCAGACCACTCATTTAACGAGAAGGGCAGCTAATGATACTTAGTTTGGCTGTCCTTTTGTATGTCTTGCTTGCCCATCGGTTTTGCATGTCCTAGGCAGCGCTATCCCCCAGCCTGCAATCATCGGTTTTGTTAGGTCAGTGTGCGCACGTTTGATCGCTCAAACGGATGCCCTGATGCCATCTATGACTGACGCATTGATATGCCTCAATGGTTGATTCAGCGGCTAACTCGGTATCCTGCGGGATGCCGAATCGCCCTAGATGCACATTGCGGCACGTTTTTTGTTGCCTATACTGTCCATGACGTACTCGGTCGATTCGCCTACTCCCCCGCCTATTGTCAGGGTTTCAGACAGACCCGAAGAGGTTCAATTTGCCCCCGAAGTGCCATCGGTAGAGACTAGGATGCGCGCTCAGTTGCCGCTGGGCGATCGCTCGATCAGTGCAGTATCAATTTTGGATAGAAATGGGATTGTGCCGACCCCAGGGATGCCTGAATCCTTTGCGATCGCCCAGTTTTCTGAGCCGTCAAATCAGCCATCAGAACTATCAGATTCTGTGTTGGGAGAGCCGCTCAATCGACAGTATGAACGAGATTGGTATGGGCAGCCGAGTGTGTCTATTGGCACTACGGCTTTAGATGACCTCGCCCCGGCTGCGATCGCACCGCGCTCAGCGCCTACCCTACCCTTCACGAACGAAACCAGTTTTGAACCGCTGCGTTGGTCACCGTTTGAACCCGACGCAATGCAGATATTGCCGGCCCCCATGCCATCAGAGCCGATAGAGGCGATCGCGACTCCAAATTACACTCTGAGCGTAACGCAAACGGCACTCCCTGAACTGCGCCATCTGGAGCGGGTCGGTACTGGGTCGGCAACTGAATCGGTCGAGATTCCGCCGGAATGGGTGGCTTCGGTTGAGCTGCCCGCAGATTTGTTCGATCAGCTTGCTCAACAGCTCGATGAACAGAGGGCAGGCGCGATCGCCCAATCGGACGCACCCCAAACCCCTGCGGATGAGGCTAGCCCGCCTGAGACGAATGGCAACGAAAATAGCGACGATATTGAATTTGTGCGTCCTGAGCCAATCTTTGCGCCATTTCCTGATGCGACGCCGCTCGAACCGGGCCTGTCGATCCCGCCCCAAGACTCTGACGACATCCAAAATGGCGAGACTCAAGACACGATTCAAAATGATAGTCCGGATGCGATTCCGGGTGCGATTCCGGATGCGATTCCGGATGCGATGGAGAGCGATCGCCCCACACTCGTCATTCCTGACCCTAATCAGCCAACGCCCGCAGCCGACCTTGATCCAACCACACCGCCTGAAGTGCCACCGCCAGATATTGTTGAACTGACGGCCGACACCCAGGAATTTGATGATACGCAACAGGTGTTTGTCGCCGAAGGCAATGTAGAAATGCGGTATCAAGGATCTATCCTGCGGGCCGATCGCCTGCGGGTCAATTTGGTGAACCGCTATGCCGTAGCAGAAGGCAATGTCAGTTACCTTGAGCCAGGGCAGCGCCTACAGGGCGATCGCATGGAATACAACTTCGTGCGCCGGGAAGGTACGGTATTCAATGCCCGTGGTGAGACGGTTCCTGAAGACCAAGAGCTAACCATCATTGCTGAGTCGGAAGATGGGGACGCCTCCGAACCGCTGGAGGTGGAATCTGCCGGTAGCTTATCCATCGGGGTGGGGGTAGGGCGGGTCAGCGGGCAATCGGGGGGCGGAGTTCAGCGGATTCGATTTGAGGCGGATCGGATTGACTTTATTCCAGGTGGATGGACTGCCGAAAATGCCCGGTTCACCAACGATCCATTTTCGCCACCCGAACTCGAAATTCGGGCCAACACAGTGACGTTTACCCGTCTCAGCGCTACCCGTAGCGAAATTCGGGCCCGGAATCCTCGCATGGTATTTGACCGAGGGTTGTCGATTCCGCTGCTGCGATCGCGCTTTGTCATCGACCAAGATCAAAACCAGGCGTTTCCCCTTCAGGTTGGCTTCGACGAGCGCGATCGCGATGGCTTCTATATCGAACGCACCTTCAGACTGCTTGAAACCCCCGATATTACCCTAACGCTAACGCCTCAGTTTTATGTGCAGCGCGGCATTGATGAAGGGTTCAACCCGCTTGATCCACTGCTGTATGGTGCGATCGCTCGTTTGGGAATGCGGCTCAGCCCCACCACCACCCTTGGCGCAACGGCTGAATTCACCAGTTTTGATTTCTCAGAAGAAGACTACGATGAACGGATTCGAGCCAACCTTCGACTCAATCAGCGCATCAATCGGCATACCCTAACGTTTGAATCGGTCTACCGCGATCGCGTCTTCAATGGCTCCCTAGGCTTCCGTAACGTACGCTGGAGCTACGGATTAATTTTGACCTCACCCCGCTATGTGTTGGGCGATACCGGCATTGTTTTAACCTACGAAGCCGGTCTCCAGCGCATCAATGCCAACATTGCTAGCGATCGCCGCGCCGATCTCCTGCCGCCCCGCGCCGAGCGCGAAAACAACCGAGCCACGCTCACCCGATTTCAAATTGGCGCAGCCCTATCGCGCACCATTCGATTGTGGACTGGAGAGCCGCTGCCCGCGACCGCTGAAGAAGGACTGCGCTACACGCCTGTGCCGCTAGTGCCATCAGTGGATTTGGTGCTACAGCTAGAAGCGTTTTCCAGTTTTTATAGCAGCGGCGACACCCAGCCTGGCATTACGCCGTCAATTAGCATTCGCGGGCAGTTTGGGCATTTGTCAGACGATGCCTTCGACTATCTCGATTTCAATTTGTCGTATTCCATTACGCCGGAAGGGCCAAAATCGCCGTTTGTCTTCGACCGCCTGCGCGATCGCCAAGTCTTATCCGGTGGGGTCACGGTGCAGCTATTCGGGCCGCTGCTCTTCGGCGTACAAACCTCCTACAACCTAACGGAACGGGAAGAAATTAGTACCGTATATCTCCTGCAATATCAGCGCCGCACCTACAGCCTGACCTTGCGCTACAACCCCCGCCGCGAGATTGGCTCCTTCGGCATCCAAATCAATGACTTCAATTGGACAGGCGATCCACAGCCTTTTTCTGGATCAGGAGAAACGCGCTTCCCAGAAGACTAATCACCCGCTGAGCTGTGAAGCCGCTTCCGAGGATTTGTCTTCCATAACGCTAAACAGAACGCTTAGGGATTCCTGTGGGTGCTTGACCGTCCTACAAAAAATCCCGTGCCCTAAGCAAAATGCTGTCATACACTGAACATACCGCGATCGCTCTGACGCGATAGAACCTAGCCATAATTTTTGAGCTGTACGAAACGGCTTAAAGTCTTTCACCGCAAAAGTTCTAGCCGATGCGTCTTACTCAATTAAGAGGTGCGTTATGCAAAAAGCCCTACAGTCTATCTCGACCTCATTGCTGATTTTATTAGTGCGGATCTATCGCTGGGTAATTTCGCCGCTATTTCCGCCTGTTTGCCGATTTCAGCCCACTTGTTCACAGTATGCCATCGAGGCGATCGCTCGGTTTGGGGCAGTGCGGGGCAGTTGGCTAGCCATGCGTCGGGTTACTCGCTGTCATCCTTGGCATCCAGGCGGCTATGACCCCGTTCCAACCTATGATGCAGAAACTTCGGCTACAGACTCAGCCACACCGAGCGAATTTGACGATTAACCCTAGCATTGAATGCCGCCAGCCGCACCCGTTCAAGGGGAGTCCTCTATTGGTAAGGATTTTGGATGGTGTAAGCAATGCCCAAAGTCCTTCCACGAATACCCCTACCCGTTCAAGCAACGAAGCAACGGTGAATACACGACGGTTAACGGGAGCGATCGCTCCAATTCGCCAGTGACATCCTCCCAACCTCACGATTGGGCATTCCTGCCCCACGCCACTTATCTAGGTTACAGACCTCCGACAGACCGACTTGACAGGCTGTTTCCGTTCCATAACCAAGGCACAGTGGTCAATGCTGGCTGATTGGGGTATCTCCTGCGGAGACGCTTCACAAACCACACCCCCGGAGCAAGCAGCGAGACTCCATGGATTCTCATCCTACCCCCTGTCTTTAGGTATCAACACCTGTTAAAATATCTGCGTTGTTTTTGCCGGTGTAACGTCTTTGAGTCAATCAGTAGACCTACCGCTCAATCCGCCCAAAGTTGATGAGTTTCTGCAAGAACTCGCCACTATTCAGCAAACTGGAGCCAAGCGAATCGCGTTACTGGGGTCACGCCACGTTCCCATGACCCATCAGTATCTCATTGAATTGATGAGCTATGCTCTGGTGCTGAGCGGCAATCAACTTATGACATCCGGTGCCACAGGGACAAACTCTGCCGCGATTCGGGGCGCTATGCGAGCCGATCCCAACTTGTTAACCGTGATTCTGCCGCAAAGTCTAGACCGACAGCCAAAGGAGTCCCGTAAGCAGCTCGAAAAGGTGCTGCACTTAGTGACCAACCCATCGAATGATGAGATGGAGCTAGCTGAGGCGAGTGCGCTGTGCAACCAAGAAATAATTTCACGCTGTCAGCAGCTTATTTGCTTTGCCTTTCACGATAGTCGCACCTTGTTGAAGACGTGCCAAGAAGCAGAAGATCAGCGCAAGCTAGTGACTCTGTTTTATCTAGACTAAAGACCCACAAACCGATGGGGCGCTGGCTGGTGCAACTGTCTTATTCGCGTTTGGATCATCGGGAGCAATCATCATGACCGAACTGGTATTGCCGGTTTCTACTCAGGCGCTCCTGCTTTATGCAGTGGCGATCGCGGCTGTATTAATTTATCTACCCTTTGGGGTGGCAGGCTATGCGCGGCTCAAAATTGGCTATGACTATTCTGCCCCGCGTGCCATGTTTGATAAGCTGCCGCTCTATGGCAAACGCGCCATTTGGGCCCATCAAAATGCATTTGAGTCATTTATGCTGTTTGCAGCGGCGGCATTGATGGCTTATGTGACTGAGCAGACCAGTTCGGTTGCGGCGGTTGCGGCGATCGCCTATGTGATTGCGCGAACGCTTTACCCCATCGCCTATGTTCTCGATATTCCCTGGGCGCGATCGCTCATGTTTGGCATTGGCAGCCTATCGACCTTTACATTGTTTGGACTTAGTTTACTGAGTGCCACCGTGCTTTAGATTCGCTGGCTAGGGCTATTATCATGGCGAAGCGTTGAGAAGCGGTCATAGCCCCCAGCCTTGGCAAGAGTGCGATCGATGGGGCAACTCTCCAGTAAGATAGGCCCAAGTCTACCCAATGGCTGTGTTGGATTGGAAGAGCGATAAATTATGGCTTCGACTTTCTCGTTTGATGTGGTTAGTGATTTTGACCATCAGGAACTCGTCAATGCGGTGGATCAGGCATCGCGGGAAATCAACAACCGCTACGACTTGAAGGACTCCAATACGGAGATCGACCTCAGTACGGATACCCTTACCATTACAACCAGCAGCGAGTTTGCATTGCAATCTGTGCATACCGTTCTGGAAACGAAAGCGGCTAAGCGGGGGCTGTCCCTGAAAATTTTTGACTATGGCAAAACAGAATCGGCATCCGGTGGACGGGTGCGCCAGGAGGTGACGCTGCAACGGGGCATTGATAAGGAGTCTGCCAAAAAAATCTCGAAGCTCATCCGCGATGAGTTCAAAAAGGTGCAGTCTTCGATTCAGGGCGATGCGGTGCGGGTGTCGGCAAAGTCTAAGGATGAACTGCAAGCTGTGATGCAGCGGCTCAAACAAGAAGATCTGGATCTGCCGCTGCAATTTACGAATTATCGCTGAGGTGTTGAAACGTTGACCCCACCGAGCGGGGCGATCGCACCTACACCCCCCTCGCAGCGCTATCCATTACGCGGATCTCGCTGCCGCCGTCCTCGCTTCAAAAACGAGGACTCTGAGTGGCCGCTAGAAGGGGTATTACGCAAAAGGTCTAGCGACTTTTGCGTAATACACAGCCTTGCAGCGCTAGGGTTGCTCCGTCGGCTTAACGATTAGTGGCGGGCCATGACCTCTAGCATGGCCTGCCATCCCAGAAAGACGACCATGCTGAGGATAATGGTCAGTAAAAGATTCTGCCGCCACAGGCCGATCGCAATGGCAGCGATCGCCCCAATCAACCGTGGATTTGCGCCGCTTACCCAAAGCGCTCCGTCGGGCATCAAAACCGCAGGAACCACGATCGCCGTTAACACCACCGGCGGCACATAGCGCAAAAGCTGAACAACGCGATCGGACAGTGCCATACGTCCACTCAGGGCAATCGGAACGGCACGAATCGCCACAGTAGCGACCATCATTCCAGCAACCAACAAAAATTCATCCAAGGGCATTACCTGTTTGGGAAGACGGCAAATTGACTAGCAGAGCTAGGGTTTGGGCTGTTGGGTAGCGGTAGGACGATCGGTGATGGCGGCCGTCAGCAGTCCGGCGATCGCCGCTAGCAATAGCCCCAGTTGGTGCGGCAACCCGTAAGCCACAATGGAGACCAGCCCAGCCACCGCCACGGATAGCCCCATGGGTCGAGTCGTCAGATAGGGCAACGTCATACCAATGAAGGTAGCCGACATAGCAAAATCTAGCCCAATGGCGGACGGGTTGGGGATCAGCTGTCCCAGCGTTAATCCCAACGCCGTACAAAGAATCCAATTACCGTACATCAGCACATCAGCACCCAGCACGTACCAATGGGTTTGTGTATGGCAGATGGGTTGGTTATACCGGGCGATCGCCACTGCAAATCCTTCATCAGTCAGCCAAAATGCGATCGCCGCCTTCCAGCGAGGCGGCAAGTGACGAACATAAGGCATGAGGCTAATGGAATACAGCAAGTGCCGCAGATTTACCACAACAGTCGTCAGCACAATCA
>CAYSIR010000022.1:0-28334 GCA_964431105.1 uncultured Leptolyngbya sp.
TAGATGCCAGATGCCAATCCGGTGCAAACCCGCCAGCGCTGGTCTATTCCTAAGGTTGCATCCAGCATGAGACAATAGCATTGTTCAATAGGTAGAAAGACTTAGTTAGGGGGTTTACTCACCGTGTCTAAGAAGACGTTATCGACTCTTTCAAAAGCAGACCTGTCTGGAAAGCGGGTATTGGTGCGAGCCGATTTTAACGTGCCCCTCAGCGGCGGCACCATCACCGACGATACGCGAATTCGGGCAGCTCTGCCTACGATTCAGTACCTGATTGAAAACGGCAGCACGGTAATTTTAACCAGTCACTTTGGCCGTCCAAAGGGCAAGGTTGTAGACAGTATGCGATTGACCCCTGTGGCGCAGCGTTTGTCTGAACTGCTGGGAAAAAACGTAACCAAGTGTGATGACTGCATTGGCGATGCGGTAGCGTCTACCATTGCCGAATTGAAAGAGGGTGATGTGGCCCTGTTGGAAAACGTTCGGTTTTATGCCGAGGAAGAAGCCAACGATGCTGAATTTGCCAAAAAACTGGCTTCGATGGCTGACCTGTATGTTAATGATGCCTTTGGGACGGCTCACCGTGCCCATGCGTCTACCGAAGGGGTTGCCCATCATCTCAGCCCAGCGGTCGCTGGGTTCTTGATCGATAAGGAGTTGGAATATCTACAAAATGCGATCGAACATCCCCAGCGTCCGCTAGCGGCCATTATTGGCGGTTCTAAAGTATCCAGCAAAATCGGCGTTATTGAAACCCTTTTGGATAAAGTAGATAAGCTACTGATTGGGGGCGGCATGGTCTTCACCTTCTACAAGGCACGGGGGCTGAACGTTGGTAAGTCGCTTGTGGAAGACGACAGGCTAGAACTGGCCAAAACCTTGGAAGCAAAGGCTAAAGAGAAAGGAGTTGACCTGCTGCTGCCGACGGATGTAGTGATTGCTGATAATTTTGCGGCCGATGCGGCGGCACAGACGGTTAGCGTGGAAAATATCCCTGACGGCTGGATGGGACTCGACATTGGCCCCGATTCGGTTAAGGTATTTCAAGATGCGCTGAAGCAATGCAAGAGCGTGATTTGGAACGGGCCGATGGGCGTGTTTGAATTTGACCAGTTTGCCAAGGGGACGGAAGCGATCGCACGTACCTTAGCAGAACTGACCCCCGCCGGAACCATTACGATTATTGGCGGTGGCGACTCGGTGGCGGCGGTTGAGAAGGTGGGCGTTGCTGGCGAAATGAGCCACATTTCTACCGGCGGCGGTGCCAGTCTCGAACTTCTCGAAGGCAAGGTACTGCCGGGGATTGCGGCTCTGGATGATGCCTAGGTTTAGGGTCGTTGACCCTCTTTGGTAGTGGGCTGGGTGCTTGAGTATTGAACGGCTGGCGCAGATGGTTGAGAACCTGCGTCAGTCTTGACTCACTTTCGCCATCTGGGTCTTTTCGTTGATTTCAGTCATCTCGTTAAAAGATTGGGTCAGTCAGCATGGTTGCGATCGCAATTTTGGCGGCGGGCAAGGGAACCCGCATGAAATCCAAACTTCCCAAAGTCTTACATTCCCTGGGCGGGCGATCGCTCGTGCAGCGAGTGCTAGACAGTGTCCAAAGCCTGAACCCGTCCCGCACATTTGTGATTGTGGGGTATGGGCAAGATGAGGTGCGATCGTCCCTAGGCGATTATCCGCACATTGAGTTTGTGGAGCAAGCCGAGCAACGGGGTACGGGGCACGCAGTTCAGCAATTATTGCCTTACCTCACGGACTTTGATGGCACGCTGCTGGTGCTAAACGGCGATGTACCGCTGCTGCGTCCTGAAACACTTCAGCATCTGTTGCAAACCCAGGAATCATCTGGCAGCGCTGCCGCACTGCTCACCGCACAGATGCCCAATCCCAAGGGCTATGGTCGCGTGTTTTGCGATGGTGACAATATTGTCACGCAAATTGTTGAAGATCGCGACTGTACGGATGATCAGCGGCAAAATCATCGCATCAATGCTGGGGTTTATAGTTTCCGCTGGCCGGATTTGTCCCAAGTGTTGCCCAATCTGCAATCCAATAATGATCAGCAGGAATATTACCTTACCGATACCGTCGCGATTGTGACCCCTGTTGTAGCGATTGATGTGGAAGATGCTCAGGAAATTATGGGCATTAACGATCGCCAGCAATTGGCTTTGGCCTACACTGTGCTGCAGGCTCGGATTAAAGCAAATTGGATGAAGGCTGGAGTAACGATGGTTGATCCGGGTAGCATCACCATTGACGATAGCGTGCAGCTTGCGCCGGATGTGGTGATCGAACCGCAGACTCATCTGCGGGGCAATACGATCGTTGGGGCGGGCAGTCGCCTGGGGCCGGGTAGCTTGATTGAAAACAGTCAGATTGGCGATCGCGTCACGGTGCTATTTTCGGTCATCTCCGATAGCACCGTAGATAACGACAGCCGCATCGGCCCCTATGCCCATCTGCGCGGACTGGCTGTCATTGGCGAACAATGCCGCATTGGTAACTTTGTTGAAATCAAAAAATCAACCCTTGGCGATCGCACCAATGCTGCCCACCTCAGCTATTTGGGAGATGCCACCCTGGGGCAACAGGTTAACATTGGCGCAGGAACCATTACGGCCAATTATGATGGCGTCAGTAAGCATCCAACCATCATCGGCGATCGCAGTAAAACTGGGTCGAATAGCGTTTTGGTTGCGCCAGTTACGCTGGGGCAGAATGTTACCGTGGCGGCCGGTTCAACCATTACCGAAGATGTATCGGATGATAGCTTAGTGATTGCGCGATCGCGGCAGGTCGTCAAACCCGGCTGGCAATTGTCACCACCTGATCCGCCATCAGACTAAAGTAGTGGTATTCGTGTAAGGATTTTGGCTGGTGTGGGCGAGGACACACTAGCCAAAATCCTTACCCAGAGAGGACTACCCAGACTAAAACCTGTTTTAGTCATCATGAGCGCTCTGAGAGTGTTGGGGCGATCGCGGCTAGGTCGCCAAGCATTCATGGCTTTAACCTATAGAAAATTCAGTCTAAATTCGAGCCAAATTTGCAAACCGGATTAGACTGGACAATGGAGAGTATCGGTGTAGATGCGATGCCTAGTTTTGTACCCGATGACGATGCGCCGATTTTTGTAGAATTTGACGCTCAGACCGATTGCGATCGCGATCCTGCACCCTCGGCCGCCGCTGTAAACCATGCCATGAATACCATGCGATCCATGGCTAAAATGGTGGCTGATACCATGAATTCAATGAGCGACGATCGCCCATCTCAGGTTGAAGTATCTTTTGGCCTACAGCTCAGCGGCAACGGTCAGTCGGCGATCGTTAACATTGGTCGTAGTGCAGCCCTGTCAGTCAAGCTAACCTGGACCCCTAAAGCAGACACCGAGTCAGCCATTGAACTTTATCGCCAGCGCGATCGCCTCTGGGAAGAACTGCAGAATGAAGTCGGTGCAGCACCCCGTGCCCAGGATTGGCCCTTCCCTCGTGAAGTAGTTGATCCCCGCGCCGACTGGTCAGGGCAACCTCGGTATTACATTGACCCAGAGAGCGGCAGATACATCAAAGAAGACTACGAAGAAAATGCCATCTGGGAAATTGGCACTAACGAGCAGCCCGTCGCCGATGATGAATGGGACGAAGAAGAAGAGTACGACTACGACGACTACGACGATTATGATGAACCACCGCCTAATCGCCGCAGTAGCCAGGATGATTGGAGCTAAGCACCTGTGCGCCGCCCTCAGCCTAGTGGCGTTGCCCCGTCACGATATAGGCAACTCGCTTCCCGATATTAGTGGCGTGGTCGGCCATGCGTTCGAGATGGCGAATAACCAACACTAGCAGCACAATCGGCTCAATTGACCCCTGTACATTAGTTTGATGAGCAAGCTGGTCATACAACTGCTCGTAGTCTAAGTCAACAGCATCGTCTTTAAGCTTCATATCTAGCCCTGATTCCGCATCTAAATTAGACAGCGATGCTAGGCTAATGGCCAACATGGCACGGCAGCGATCGGACATTTGCCGTACCCGATCCATGCAGGGATGGGCTGGATAAGGAAACAGTTTCACGGCAATTTCGCCAATGTCGTTGGCGTAGTCTCCAATGCGTTCGAGATCCCGAACCAGTTGCATCAGCGCACTCAGCAGCCGCAAATCTTGACTAACCGGGGCCTGAAGCGTCATCAAGTTTACGCAGTCTACCTCAATCCGTCGATAGAACTGATCAATCCGTTTGTCCTGCTGGTCAATTTGGTGAGCAGCATCAAGGTCACGCTCGAACAGGGCTTTTCGGGCCAGCCAGCACGAACTTTCGACCAATGCTCCCATCCGTAATACATCACGCTGAATGCGGCGGACTTGGCGATCGAATTCAATACGAGTCGTTGAGCTTGTAGAGTGAGGTGCCATAAGCATACCTGCGGGTAGTGACGCGGATTTCAAAGCGAAAGCGGAATGGGTTGTCTAGTCTATACGGCTAATGAGAACGATCAGCGAAGCCGACTGGCTCTAGCGTCATAGCTCGCCGCGCTGGACGCATGTTGCATTGACTACATTATGGCGACCAATGGGCGATCGCGACTGTATTCATCTAGACGTATTTTCCGTGACCTAATCGGCTAATTGAGAGCTTTTTAAGGCGGCGACGCAATATTAAAAATCAGGGGTTCAGCGATGGCTGCATCAGGGAGAGTCTGGAAGAGCAATGGAGGGAACGCGGCAAAACTGGAGTGCCCTCGACTTTTTCAGTAACCTTCAGTAACCGGGTCAGAATCCTGCTAAGCAGAGCGTTATATCCGAAGCCGATGCACTGTAATAGGTCGAGTAATAGATTGAGTGTAGTAGGCTAACGTTAAGAAATAGTGACGATTTGAATACGTTCACGTAAACTTTTAGGGTTTCATGAAATCTCAAATCAATACACTCAACTCTCATTCTCAGAGCAGCCATCTAGCCGCTTCACCAACGTTTCAACTGTGAAGATGCCGAACAGATCGCCAAGAAAGGGCAGATGACCAACCGGAGCGCTGCGGTCAAAGGTCAATTCATCATAGCGTTTCCAATGATTGGGGTTCAGTAAATGGTTGATTCGCCAACCCACGCGATCGCCAAAGGTACTCCACACATCCGATTTATTCCAGTACAAATTATCCAACTGCTGCCAGAGCGATCGCTGCACCGTAAACCCAAATTTGCCTTTGCTGTGCCGCATCCATAGTCGGTCGATAATTTGCAAGTCTTCACAGGGAATGTCGTCAATCTGGCTAGGTTTAAGTTCGGTGAATCGCCCTGGACCGCAGGCTTTAGCCATCAGGCGGGCGGTTTCTTGGTCGGCGAGTTGCCACTTATGCGAGATGAGTAAATTCCGCAGGTAGTGATAGTTCACCCCTGTTGATGAAAATAACTCTAGAGCCTTGCGGACGCGGGGTTCGGTTCGATCTTTCAGCAAGTTATAAGCGACGGACTGAACCTGATCAGATGAGTGGCGCAAGGCATGAATCACTAAGTTTAGCCCTTCATGGCCATAATTTAAGACATCGCTGAGGGCAGCAGCACGCTGTTCATCCGATTCGCTAGCCAACTGACGTTTGGCCAACGCGATCGCATAGGGATAGAGCAACTGTTGAATTTGGGGATCACCATCGTTGCGCAACAGGTCATAGGCGGCCTGCTGCACAGCGACGTGGCGATCGTGCAGTGCTGCTTTTACCAGTTCTAGACCGTCTTGACCATAGTGCAAGGCTCTGGGCAAGGCTGCAATTCGCTGCTGGGGATCAGGGCTGCTCAATTGATGTTGAATGCCAGCTAACCCACCTAGCACGGCGGCAGATCTAGGTTCGGCCGATTGCCCGCCCAAGACCGCATCAAAACGCCGGGGTTGGTTAGTGGTGTCAGGAGAGTCTGGCATCAAGTCACTTCCTAGGGCACATTATCCGTTCATTACCGAAGCCGATCGGGGTAAGCAATGATACGCCACCGCTAGCTTAGCCTGGCTAGACAGGGTTGGGCCGCCAGCCATAGCTCTAGGGCACGCCCCACAATCGCACGGTCTTGTCTTCACTGCCGCTGGCAATCCATTGGCGATCGCGGCTAATGGCAACGGCTTTGACAAGATTAGTGTGCCCACGCAGCACCGCAACTTCTCGGGCTTGCTGGAGATCCCAAATGCGAACAGTAGTCAGACTGCTGTTGATGAGATAGCGATCTGGAGTAGTAGTCACGGACGCGATCGCACTGGGTTTTAGTAGGGCAGTGTCCGGTGCAGACTCTGGGGATGGAACCGTGTTGGCATCCCAGGCGATCGCATCATCCAGCCAGCCTTGGGCTAATTGGTTGACGCTGCCATGAATGACGGGACGCGGCGGTGATGGTTCAAGGGCGATCGGCAGGCAGCGGGGATCAAGGGGCTGACCATTGTGCAAGCTCCAAGCCGCTGGCTGGCGATCGCTACCTAGAGCAACCAGCGATTGGTCATCCAAAATCATCACTGCTTGCATCACCTCGTCAGTATCCAGCACAAATCGAGGTTCCTGGGCAGCTATATCCCACACCACTAGGGTGCGATCGCGACAGGCACAAACCAGCAACGTCGGAACTGGACTGATGGCCACCGCTGTAATGCCCTTAGCGTGTTCAAAACAGGCTAATTCTTCAAACAAAGGAAAGGTACAAAATGCTTGAAGTGCAGGCTGAATGAAGGCTTCAGTGCGATCGCGCAGGAGGGCATAGACCGTTTTCTGAATCGTTCGGTCAGGGTAGTGCAGCCAGTGAGCCAGTTCTTGCAATCCAGCCTCACCATAGGATAGGAGCGATCGTAGAGCCGCCCGTTGGGATTCACCTGCCAGTTTCGGCAGCCGCCATCGCAATCCGTCTAATCCGCCCAAGACCGCACTTGCATCTTGAGGCGCGCTCCCACCAAGGACAGCATCAAACGGTTGAGGCAATTGGGGCATAGACGGCTGCGAGGAAGGCTGAGGAAAAGACATCGCTGCTGTGGCAGGTGGAGTAGGCTTTCTCTAGGCTACCGTGATCGAAACCGTCCTGCGTCTTTCAACAGCCCGTTTTTCGGAATCCAGTCTGGCAGTAGCCATTTTGTTTAGGACATGGAATTTTTTGTGGGATGGCTCAGCCATTTCACAAAAAATCCCTGAGCTTTTTGCTTAGCGCTATACAATCGGTCATAATCACCGATTCGTTGTTTTTCATGCAGAATACTCGCCTCAACCGCTTTTTTGATGATGTGCTGAGTCAGGCTACGCGCTGGCTGCGAAATCCGTGGCGGCGATTGTCCTGTTTGATTATTGGGGTGCTGTCTGGAAATTTTTTGGCAATTGTAACCTCAACAACGGCTGGACAAACGGCTGAGATTGATGGGGTGGTGGCGATTCTATTGGTTGCGCTGACGGAAGCTATTAGCTGGCTGGTCTATCGGCGGCGATCGCCCCAAACCATTCCTGTTTCACGCCCCTACTGGTTTTTGGATATTCTCAACGCCACCAAAATTGGTTTTATCTATGGAATGTTTGTTCAAGCGCAATTGCTTGGTAGCTAAGGCTGTTGTTCACCCATCCTGTTGATGCACGCCTCTCGTTTATGGCTCTATCTCTGTCACCCCTCCTGCAATCAATCGCCCTAGGGCAGACGCCTAGCGACCAGACTATAAAAATGCTGGTGCATCAGGTGCTTACCGATACGGAACGGGCGGACGCTTTTGGCATTACGGCAGAAACGGCAGAGCAGGCCGTGCGCGATCGCCTTCACCTGTTGCAGGTGGTGTATCCTAGCATCCAATCGCTGTGCAGCGATCGCCTAGGATGGGCAACCACCGAAGCCGCAGCGCTAAGTCAACTTGAAATGCTGTGGCAGTTGTGGCTGCCCTTGGCAATGCAGATTGATCAGGCGCAACGAGCGATCGCCCGTCCATTGATTCAAGGGATCTTGGGCGGACAGGGAACCGGAAAAACAACCCTCGCAGCCATTCTGACCTATCTTTTAACCCACTTGGGGCATGGGGTGTGTGAGCTGTCGATCGATGACCTGTACAAAACCTATGCCGATCGCCAGATGCTTCAGAAGCAGGATGCGCGGCTGGCGTGGCGCGGCCCGCCAGGAACCCACGATGTTGAGCTTGGTATTACAGCCCTGAAACAGCTCCGCGATGCCGTTGATGCCCCGATCGCACTGCCTCGCTTTGATAAAGCATTGTGGAATGGAGCAGGCGATCGCATCGATCCGGTGTGGGTTTCTGGCATCGATATTGTTCTGTTTGAAGGTTGGTTTGTGGGCACTCGGCCAGTTGATCCGGCGGCATTCGATGCGGCTCCTGACCCCATCGTGACGGAGGGCGATCGCCAGTTTGCCAGAGACATGAATAGGGCGCTGCAAGCCTATCAACCCTTGTGGGACTGCTTGGATCGCCTGATTGTGCTGTCTCCGGTCGATTATCGCCTGAGTAAACAATGGCGGCAGGCGGCCGAGCAGCAGATGAGAGCAGAGGGACGCGGCGGTATGTCGGATGAAGACATTGAAGCGTTTGTCACCTATTTTTGGCGATCGCTCCATCCTGACTTATTTATTCAACCGCTGTGCCAGCCGGGTAGCCAGGCAGCTTTAGTCGTTGAAATTAAAGCCAATCACCAACCGGGGCGCGTCTATTGTCCAGGCTCGCCAGCGTCGCCTAACGTCGAATAGCGGCATAAGCTTGAAGACGATCCACTAGGGTGCGGGCATTGTGGGTAATGTGATCCCACGCACCGGCGGCGATCGCCTCCGATGGAAACAGTTGCCCTGATAAACCAACAGCGATCGCCCCAGACTCTAGCATGGAAGCCGCATTATCCAGAGTGACGCCGCCACTCGGAATCAGGGGAACTTGTCCGAGCGGCCCTTGCAAACTGCGAATATAGGCAGCGCCGCCCACCGCGTTCACCGGAAAAACTTTAACGCTGCTAGCGCCGAGTTGCCATGCCCGCACAATCTCACTGGGCGACAATGCTCCTGGAATGACTGGAACATCTTGAGCGATCGCAGTGCGGATTAAATCAGCATCGGTATGGGGCGAGAACAAAAACTGAGCGCCCGCCGCGATCGCCATTTTGACATCCCCAACCGTCATCAACGTACCGGCACCAACCCAGCAATGGGGGAACCGTTGTCGCAGATGATGCACCAGTTCACCAGGGCGATCGCTCTTCCAAGTAATTTCCAGCAGGCAAATGCCCCCGTCGGTAGCAGCACAGGCCATTGCTTCACCAATGCTCAGAGATGGCGAACGAATCACTGCGATCGCTAAATGCTGTTGCAGCGCCGCCAACCAAGCATTCCTTGCCATATCCGAATGCACCTGCAACCGTTCAACCTGATTTAATCACTCACAGCCGACACCGTTTAGCCCACAACCGCTGCCAGCGAGAATCTTACCAGCTTGATTTCACAACACCCGGCAGCAGCCCTTCGTGAGCCATCTGACGGAGCGCATTGCGGCATAGCCCAAAATCGCGGTAATAGCCCCGCGAGCGCCCCGTCAACCAACAGCGGTTCCGCAGTCGGCTGGGTGCGCTGTTGCGCGGCAATTGCTGAATCTTGCGATGGATGTCCATCTTTTCTTGCTGTGAGGTTGCCGTGCGGAATTGCTCTTTCAATTCAGCCCGCTTGTCCGCATATTTGTCAATGAGCCGTTGGCGCTTGCGATCGCGCTCAACCATGCTTTTCTTTGCCATAAGTCCTTAAATAATCAAAACACGGTTCTCTATAATACCGCGAACCTAAACCAATGATCGACGTTTATTTTAGACGTTTATCCCACACTAACGGTTTTAATGGCTCCTTAGACAGGATGAGCTAGGATTCCAGGGAATGAATGGCTGGAGGTGTTGGCGGCGAAACTTTTTCAGGGTCTGCGGACGGACACAAATCAGCTAATTCGCAGCGATCGCAGGCCGGGTTCCGAGCCGTACACACCGCCCGGCCGTGATAGATCAGACGAATCGACCAATTTTCCCAATCCGGCTGCGGCAGGAGTTTAATCAAATCCCGCTCAACCCGAATCGGATCAGTTTGTTTCGTCAGTCCCAAGCGTTTACTCAGCCGTTTTACATGGGTATCCACCGTAACACCAGAATGGATGCCATAGGCATTGGCCAGCACCACATTGGCAGTTTTACGAGCCACACCCGGCAGTTTCAGCAAATCATCCATTATTTTGGGTACTTCGCCGCCGAAGTCTGTCACGATCAGGCGGCACGCGCCCTGAATATTTTTAGACTTGTTGCGATAGAACCCCGTCGATCGCACCAATGTTTCAATTTCACTGAGATCGGCCGCCGCGATCGCAGGGGCATCCGGAAAACGGCGAAACAATTCCGGCGTGACCTTGTTCACTCGTTCATCCGTACATTGGGCGGACAGGATAGTGGCAACCAAAAGCTGAACCGGCGTTTCATAATTTAGCGAACAGGTTGCATCTGGATACAGCCGCTTCAACCGAATTAACAATTCCAGCGCTTTCTGTTGCTTGGCAGATAGCTTGCGAGTAATGCTCACGGCTCTTGCAGCAAATTTTGAAAGATTTCAAGCTGAGTAGTATCTCGCACAATAATGACAATTCCCAGCCCAAGCAGCAGGACTAACCCCGTCTGCATCACGGTTTCCTGAACACGGCTAGGGAGTGGCTTTCCGCGTACCCCTTCCACCAGTAAGAACGCCAGTTGTCCACCATCCAGAGCAGGCAGCGGCAAAATATTAATGATCGCTAAGTTAATGCTGATAGCCGCTGTAAACGGAATCAGGCTCAGAAAATCATTCTGGGCAAACTTTGCGCCTTGCTCCACAATTTTGATCGGGCCACCTACCTGTCCGGCGAGCTGCGAAAAGTTGGTAATCAGCATCCAAAAGCCGCCAACAATGCCCAAGAACATATTTTGGAAGCTCCGGGCCGCTGAGGTGAAAATTTCACCAACACCGTTTGGACGGCGATAGACGGGTTCACCATTTTGCAGGAGTTTAACGCCAATAATAGCGACCCCTTGCTCGTTAGGCTGCGGCGTTACCGTCAAATTCACTTGGCGATCGCCCCGCTGCACCACCATGGGAACTGGCTGACTCGGGTTAGATTGAATCGTCGTAGTGAAGGTTTCAATCACCGATTCCGAGGTTCCAAGGGGCTGACCATCAATAGACAGGACAATATCGCCAGGGCGGAGATCGCCAGCGGCTGCCGGTGAATCCATGGAAACGACTTCTGGAATCAGAACCCCTGGCTTTGCATTAAACCCGTCTGGAATGCCAACGCTGGAAAACTGTCCAACAAACAGCAGATAGGCAAACACAAGGTTGGCAATCACGCCTGCACTAATCACAATCGCTCGGTCGAGAATAGGGCGATTGCTCAGCAGGTCAGGATCATCTTCTGGAATTGTGCTGTCTGGGTCATCATCTGGAAACCCGACGAACCCGCCCAGTGGAATGGCACGCAGGGAATACTCAGTCTTTTTACCGCAGTAGCGCAGAAGCACTGGCCCAAACCCGATCGCAAATCGATTGACATGAATCCCCTGTAGCCGAGCGGCAAGAAAATGCCCTAACTCATGAACCGCAATTAAAATTGCTAGAGCGGCGATCGCCGGAAGCGTAAATAAACCAGACATAAAATTGCATTGCTGTGGGTGGATATGCCGTCTCAGAGGACTGTCCCGTGAAAATTGGTTCAGAGACTAGACCTGAATGGCGTCTCGAACAGCTCTCACGCTACAGCACCGACCGCTGCTTTAGCCAAACGGCATCTAGTCCTTGATCATAACAAATCCTATGACCAACCCAAGGCGATGCCTGGATATGGCAGCCATTCTCATTGGGTTGGAGGGCTTCGGCGGTTACTTTTTACGGCGAACCAAGGCGATCGCTCGATCCAAACTCGTCAAGCTATAGCTACCCGGCGGATACTGGTCAATGTGCCGAAAAATAGCGGTGGGAGTAGCAACGCGGCAGGTAAAAAATTCAACCGCTGCCCGACCATCTGGAAAAATTCGTGCCCGTGGTGCAAAATCCTTGGGGGGATCGGTACGCCATTCTGGAATCACCGTGTTGGGAATGCCGTCAATTAGCCGGTGATGCGTCCATCGGCAGTATTTTCCGGCTGCCCCAAATTCCACCAACTCGCGCCAGAGAATAGAGGCGACAATAAAGGACACAACGGAGCGATCGCCTGCCATCGCGTTCATGATGCCATCAATTGCCTGCGGGGGTTGCGGGGGGTGGTTGGCATCCAATTGGTTGGACAGCACTTTTTCCAATTCCGCAGTTGTGCCAATCGCTTCCGGAACGCCCCATACCACACCGCGACTGCTGCGTTCTGCCCGATACAAGTACCCGACCAACCGCAGCCCTGGCTTCAGGGTCAACCCCGGCAGCCGAATGAGCGCATCGGCTGGATTAACAGCACTCACCAGCCAACGGCCATCCGCCGAAGCTGATGAGTCGATAATGCCCGGTGGCCCACCAAACTTAAACAGATCCCCCAGCGCGTCTAGCGACTCTGGTTCCGGCATTTCCTCGCTATCCTCAAACGTAACTGTTGAGGGGGGTTCACGCTCTGAATCGGGCAAGGTTAAAGCAGCTTGAATATACTGGCGCACCTTTTGAATCGATGCAAGCGGAAACTTTTGAATGGACATAGCAACAACAGTGTTGATTCACCTGAAGCGCGATCGCGGCTCCAGCGCTAAACCATGATATTTGCTGAGTGGATTATCTGGAGGAATTATGTCTGAACGTATCGGTTTTGGATGAACGGACTAAGGCTGTCATCCATTCAATCTCAGATGCTCCATAGTCATGATGACAGCCGCTAGATGATGGCAAGCGATCGCTCACCCCAACTGGTTTCTATGATTAATCCAAAGATTCAGAAAACCTGACCTCTACATTATCTGAAATCCATTCAGAGGACATTATGAACGCCGAATTCTGAGCAATCAATCAGAAAATCAGTCAGAATCTCATATCCGGCTACACTTGTCGTCCTAGTTTTGTAGATTGTCCATTAGATTGTCCAAATGTATATGCACTGATCGCTCCTACTGCTCAGGATAGCGATCGCGCTCAATTGTACCCAAGCCTGCCCCCAAATAATACGCTATCCCAAACCGGGTTGCTCTTACATGAAGGCCGCTGCCCCAGACCGTTTATGACCGAAACTATAGGGCAACCCATCGAATGCAACATTGAATGAGTTTGGCATCTAGTCGGATCATTAGGGCGATCGCGGGTGAACCCATGGTGCGATCGACCATGAAATCGACCATGAATTACTGCTGCGCAACTTGTCCACTCGTCGGCTCAGCGGGTTCATCCAGCCAGATAACCCGCTGCTGATTGGGATGCAACCACTGCCCTTCTTCTTGGGCCAACCGCTGCGTTTGCTTAGAATCAAAATAGGTAGCGAGTTCGGTTCGCAGTTGAATCGTGTGCTGTTCGAGGTTTGCCACTTCAACTTGCAGCAAGTCAAGCTGGGCTTGCTGACTCGACGTGTAGGGAATGAGCTTGACCAATGCAACTCCCGATACAACGACCAAACAAAGGTTTACAGCTAGCTTGGCGCTCACCTCTAGCACCACTTCACGATGGGGAGAGCGCACTGTGCGACGGCGACTGGTGGTACGCCGCAACGGAGGGGATGCAGACTCTGGAGGATGAGAAGGCTGAGGTGCGGACATAAAAAATGCGGCTAAATAAGACGGCTGCAACAAGCCTAGGAAAGCCCAGGAAAGCGTCGAAGATTCAAAACATCTAAACCGGTTGACCGTAGGGAATGCCAACGTCCGGCAACGATGATGGCTGAGGTTTTCCCGACGCTTGCCTTCGGCGCGTGCGGGGGTCTCGCTGATTCAGTTAAAACCCTGCGCCTATTTGGTTCAAGACATTCATGGATGATGAGTGTGATGGTTGGATGGCGATCGCAGGTCTATCAGCAAGTGCAGTGGTTTAATTCAGCACGTTGCATCGACTGATCCTTGCACGCGCCATTAGAGTTGCCAAACAACGATAAGCGCGATTCCAACAGCTTGCTATTTTTGTCCAATCATTCTCCGTCAAGCCGTCTGCGGTTGACCCTGGATTTAGTCTTAACGTTAGATCGGTTTTTAGAAAGCTGCCAGCACCCCGTGATGATGATCATGCGCGGAGTCCACTTACCTTAGCAGAGTCCACCCAAGGATGAACAGATGGCGAACAGGCTAACTATTCTGCTGATGGGTTCATTCAATACGCAGGGCGCTCAGGGGGTCGTCCAGCCTAGCTTAAGCGGCGGTCAGTGATATTCATGTAGGGATTTTGGGTGGTGTGGGCGACGTCCACACCACCCAAAATCCTTGCCCATAAGGGACGACCAGGCTGCGATCGCAGCCTGAGATTGGACGATGGAACCGCACAGGCATCGCATGGGCCTGGATTACGTTGACGATTGCCGAGCGATCGCTTGTTGCATCCACTGCATTCACCCAAAAATCTCCCCGATTGCATAGATGACAATCGGGGAGTAGCAGACCATTCAATAACAGCCATCTTCAGAGCCATGCTGCTGAAGTGTGAATGTTATCATCCTGCCTAAGCACCATTCCTAGCAGGACAATACCAGTGCCTATTTATACAGCTCAGTTGAAAGGCGGAAAGCCAGAATGCCCGGAATTAGAGCAATTACAAGTGCTACAAAGACTTGTGTATCTGATAGTTCCATAATCGAAAACTCCCTATGACTAAAAACAAGCTAATAACAGCGCTTTGCTAACTAATGTCAGCCAAATTACGCCATTCTGGAATAGCTTGTCACACAGCTTAATGATTTTCAGAATTTTGAACCGCATCAGGTCAAGAAAAGATGACGTTTGGTGCTAAGGGCGACAGCTTCTGATGCTGATCGGGAGCGATCGCCAATTGAAAGGTTTACCATGCTCACCAGTCTCAAAAATCCGCTTGTCAAACAACTAAAATCCCTACACCGCGCCAAGGAACGCCATGAGCAACAGCAACTCTTGTTAGAGGGAACCCATCTGATTCAGGAGGCGCTTGCGGCTAAGGTTGAATTCCTGACGCTGTGCCATACCAACCATTGGCAGACTCGGTACCCGCAGGTGTGGCAGCAGGCGATCGCCCATGCCCAGCGCTGTGAAGTCGTTAGCCCAGATGTGTTAAACGCCATGGCCACAACGGTAAACCCAGATGGGGTAGTGGCAACAGCCCGCCGCGATCGCCGCTCTACCCTCCCGCCAGTGCAGACCCTTGGGCTAGCGTTGGAAACGCTACAAGATCCTGGCAACCTCGGTACGCTCATTCGCACATCGGCGGCGGTCGGCATTGAAGGACTGTGGATGAGTGCTGATAGCGTAGATTTAGATCATCCAAAAGTGCTAAGAGCATCGGCAGGGCAATGGTTTCGGTTGCCAATGGGCAGCACTACCGATCTGGTCACTCCGGTGAAGCAATGGCGATCGCAATCCAATTGCCAAGTTGTGGCGACGGTGCCGACGGCCGGCCAGGTGTACTGGGATGTGGATTTCACCCAACCAACGCTGCTGCTGCTGGGCAATGAAGGATCGGGGCTGTCCGATGCTTTGACCGCTCAGGCTGATGTATGTGTGACGATTCCCCAGGCGGCAGGCGTCGAATCGCTCAATGTGGCGATCGCAGCAGCGGTAGTGCTGTACGAAATCTACCGTCAGCGATCGCAGTCAACACGGGGCGACCATTGACAAAACATCGCTTCAGTTTCTCTCAGGTTTCGCCGCGTTTGAGGCGTTCTAAAAAGCGATCGATGTCCGCCGCCGCTTCTTCCAGTTGTCGGAAGCGCTCATCATCATCTTCAAAGGGGTGGCGAGGAGACGGACGCGGCTCGGATGATTCTACGCCAGACGCATCAGCAAAAGAGGGTGAATTTTTAGCCGTTGCACCAGCCGTTGCACCAGCCGTTGCACCAAAGGTATTTCCTAAATGATTGAGCGATTCCAAGAAGTCTCTTGCCGCAGCACGGCGCAACTCTCGCTGACGCTGATCCATGATGCTCGAATTCCAATTCATGTAGCTATATTCATGTGGCTTTGGGGACTAACCGGTTTGGCTAGCGCTATCAAAGCGAAACGGCCATGCCCCAACATAAGCCAGGGCAGGCTGCCAATAATGATTGCGATCGCTGACCCTGTCATCCCACTGCGCCATTCAGCCCGCACCGGCATCGAACAGGGCACATCAGCCTTGCTGGAAATCAGCATTACCGTTTCCGCCGTTCTTCAACGGTCTGGTTTGAAGGGGAGGACTCAGCGGTTCAGCATCTTTGGCACAGAGGATGAGGTTGAAGAGGGGTTAGGGAATCACCAAAAGGGTGTCATTTAGTGAATGGGGCTAAGTATGGCACGCAGTTTGGTTAGGCGATCGCAATGCGGTAGACTTCACAAAGTTTTAAGTTGGCTGATGGGTAGAGCGAACGGGGTGGGCTGACTGTGAGTTCGTTAGGGATTGGTTATATAGGTTACACTAATTCCCTAAGTTTCCTGACCCTTGAGGCTAGGTCTTGATGGAACTGGAATAAATCGAGCGTCCCAGCCCTCTCCCTAAATCGATTTCTCCTTTTTCCATTGAGGAGATGGGAAATGAGGAACAGACTGGCAGCGATGGGAGGCCATCAAGAACGATCTTAAAACTTGCCGTGCTAGGCAGTCCGCGATCGAGCCAGTTTCCATCTGGTCTTCATCCAGTCTTCATCTGACCAGGCATCAGGGTTTGGTGTCATGCTCCGGTTCGTTCACACACTATTAGAATCTATGGCGATGTTGAAACAGACGATTGTCCTGCTCAGTTTAACAATGGCTCCGGCGATCGCCCTACCTGCGGCATCTACCGTAACGGAAGACAGCCCTCTCATGCTGCTGAGCCAAACCAGCCAAACCGAACAACTCAATGAGCTGCTCGAAGAAGGGCGGGAACTGATCAACGACGAAGACTATGCCGCCGCTTTAGAAGTCTATCAACGGGCGGCGCAGCTTGAGCCTGATAATGTAACGGTTTATTCTGGCATTGGGTTTGTCTATGCCAGACAAGGAAACTATCAGGGCGCAGCGCAAGCCTATCAACAAGCCGTAAACCTTGAGGGCGATAATCCCAATTTCCATTATGCTCTAGGGTTCAGTCATGCCAATTTGGGTAACTATGGTGAAGCCGCCGCCGCCTACCGACGAACCGTTCAACTGGATTCGAGTAATACAGATGCCTACCTAGGCTTGGGAGTTGTCTTATTGCGGAATGGCGAGTATGAAGGAGCGATCGCCGCCTTCCAGGAATTGAAAGCCCTGCGCCCCTCTGACAGCCGTGCCTATGAATATCAAGGAGTTGCTAACCTCCAGCTTGGCCAATACCAAGCAGCGGTAGAATTGCTGCAGCAAGCCGTGGAGTTGACCCCTCGCAGCAATACTTACCTTAATTTGGGGATTGCCTGGGTGAACTTGGGAGACCTGGAGCGGGGGTTGGCAGCCTTTGAAGAGTCTGTTCGCCGCAACAGCCGCAATGGTCGCGCCCATTTGCAAATTGGCGACATTCGGCGGGTTCAGGGCAATTTGGAGGGGGCGATCGCCGCTTACGAAGAAGCAACCCGTGTGAACCCAGATTTATCGGAAGCGTATAAGCTGCTGGGCAGTGCCCTAATCGAACAGGGGAGTTTTTTATGGGCAAGCGTAGCGTACCGCAGCTACACCCAGCTTGAACCGACTGATCCAGAAGGCTTTTATCAACTAGGGCAGGCATTAGTTGAACGGGTCTTGGTGTTTGATGCGATCGCAGCGTTTGAGTCAGCGCTAGCTCTCTATCGTCAGCAAAATGATGCGGAAGGCATCGCCCGCACCGAGGCGGTTCTTGAAGAATTGCGAGAATAGCCTGCGGCATCGCAGCCCCAAATGCCATCCTGTCCTCTGCCAGGATCTCTGTTTCTAAAGCGTGTTGTTAGACCCTCAAAACCGAAGATTCGGTTATCCCCCGATGAGGAGAACTCGCCCCATCGGAAATAATTCTAAAGGGACATCTAAACTGGGATTTATCCAACCGTTTCTAACCGCCTCCACCCTATCCGGTTCACCATTGGCTGTCTGAGTCATGGTTAGAAACGGTCAGCATTGACTAGGCAGATGCGTTCAGCCGTGGGGGTCATGCTTGGCGATCGCATCTCTGGGTTCATACCCATTTGGGTTACTCGTTAGTCGTCAGAATTTTGGATGGTGCGGGCGCTGACACCATCCAAAATTCTGACATGGAGACCACCCCTATTTCTTCTCATGGTCTAAACTCACGCGCCCAACGGTTCTGACGGTTCCCGTTGCAACCAAAGAGCATCAACCGGGCGGCATAGAATCAACTTATCTTTGGAGAGCAGTTCATGGTTTGGATGAAGCGTAGAACATGGCATCAACTGCGGCAGATAGCCGTAACGCTAGCCATTAGTGTGGCGATCGCACTGTTGGCAATGCAAACGCCTCTATGGTCATTGTCTCCGGCACTCGCCAGTACAGCCGTAGCCCAGGCCCCTTCCACCCCTGCCGACACTCGCAGCAGTCATAGCTTTGTGGCGAATGCTGTGCAGCGAGTCGGCAATGCAGTCGTTCGGATTGATACAGAACGCACCGTATCTACCGGATTTGGCACCGATCCATTTTTTGATGATCCGTTTTTCCGTCGCTTTTTCGGGGATGACCGTTTTCAGCAAATTCCCCGTGAATATCGTCAGCAGGGCCAGGGATCGGGCTTCATCACCGATGCCAGCGGTATTATTTTGACCAATGCCCACGTCGTCAGCGGGGCTGATAGTGTCAGCGTGACGCTAAAAGATGGCCGTACCTTTCAGGGTGAAGTGCGCGGTGTGGATGAACCATCGGATTTGGCAGTAGTCATCATTGAGGGCGATGATTTGCCGGTTGCACCACTCGGCAACTCTAGTGAAGTAGAAGTGGGTGACTGGGCGATCGCAGTCGGCAATCCCCTTGGACTGGATAACACCGTGACGCTAGGAATTATCAGCACCCTCAATCGATCCAGCGCACAGGTTGGCATCCCCGATAAGCGCCTCGACTTTATTCAAACGGATGCTGCCATCAACCCAGGTAATTCTGGCGGGCCGCTGCTGAACCAGGACGGCGAGGTCATTGGCATCAACACAGCCATTCGCGCAGACGCAGAGGGCATTGGTTTCGCTATTCCAATTGACGTTGCCAAAGCAATCCAGGAACCCCTAGCACGGGGTGAAGCCATTCCCCATCCTTACATTGGTATCCAGATGCGAACCCTAACGCCTGATTTTGCCCAGCAGGTGAACAACGATCCCAATGCCGCTTTCATGTTACCGGAGGTAAACGGAGTCTTGGTGATGCGCGTGCTGCAAGATAGCCCCGCCGCAGCGTCTGGCATCCGTCGGGGAGATGTGATTACCTATATCGATAGGACAGCCATCACATCAGCGGAGCAATTGCAAATGACGGTCGATCGCAGCGAGATTGGCAAACCCTTGCAGCTTACTATCATCCGTAACAACGATACTCAACGGTTGGCGGTTCGTCCCGGTAACCTGCAAGAGGCTCGGCTCTAGGGCAGCGATCGATAAATTCTGCCAGTTTCAGGCAAAAATAGTGCCCAAGGTGTCATGTCTGCCAACTCAAATCCTGGGTTGAAAGGGTTTCAGGATGTCATCATTATCCATCTTGGGCGCTACCCAACATTAATAGGCTCTGCACATCCTGGATGTCAGCCTATTTCTTTTCGCTCATTTAGCAAAATCAGGGTAGCGAAGGCATTACCCTTTCGAGGTTCGCTCGCGTGCCCATACCCGCTACATTGTGCCGCGAAAGATGCCCTGTGGTCGAAACAGCAGCACTAGCACCATTAGCCCCAAGGCGACAGCCAGCTTATATTGTGCGCCCAAAAACGGCACACTCATTTCCTGGGCTATGCCAATGACCAATGCTCCCAAAATGGCACCGTAGGGATTGCCGATGCCACCTAAAATGACTGACGCAAACATGGGCAAAATCAAAAACCAGCCCATATTCGGGCGGACGGCGGTAATTAACCCATACATACCGCCGCCTAGGGCTGTGAGTCCGGCAGCAATGACCCACGTCCAAATCACAATGCGATCGACATCAATGCCCGACACTCTAGCAAGGTCAATATTGTCGGCGACGGCCCGCATGGCTTTGCCGATTTTGGTATGTTGCAGCAGGTAATGCAGTCCGAGGATGACTAGCACCGCCAATACCACCACCACTAGGCTGTAGTATTTGATGCGAATGCCGAGAATATTGATTGCGGCGGCGATGGGCAGATCATATCCTCGGTTGCCGCCGCCCCAAATCATAATGATGCTGTTGCGAAGGAAGAGGGCTAACCCAATCGAAATAATAATCAATGTGGTGGACGTAGCGCGGCGATCGCGCATTGGCTCCCACAATAGCTTTTCGCAGAGCAAGGCCACCAAGATGGTGCCGATGATTCCCAACCCCATGGCCAGCCAAATGTTGAGTCCGTTTAAATTGGCGACCAGGGTGAGGTAAGCACCGAGGGTCATGAAATCACCGTGGGCAAAATTGGCAAGGCGCAGAATCCCGTAGGTGAGCGTCAGGCCTACTGCTGATAAGGCAATGATGCTGCCAACGGCAATGCCGTTGACAAAAAGCTGAATCATCTCTGAGTTCATAAATGAAGCCAATGGGTATGAAGAACGGATCTGGAATTGGCTACTAGCCGGATATTCCTCTCACAGCACCTGCCGCTTACATTTTGAGCGGTGATAGCGTCCCAATGCTTGACCTTGTTACAACGGTCAGACAGGGCGTAGGCTCCCATTGTGCAAGAAGTTCAGCGTTTTGAAAAGATAGTTTAGCGGGTTTAGATCAAAAGTTCAGCAGGCTTAATTTTTGGGAACAGGTCACTTTTGCAAGTTCGCTCTCAGCCCCCAGCCCCCCTTCGACAAGCTCAGGATATGCTTCTCCCAATTTTGGGAGAAGGGGAGCCAGCTCCGAAGTCTCTCTCCCAGGCTCTATCCATTACGCAAGCGTCGCTAGACCTCTTGCCTCACACCTAGCGGTCACTCGGGGTCCTTGTTTTTGAAGCGAGGTGGGTTTCAGCCAGAGTTGCGTCATGGATGGCAGGCTTGGGAGAGGGACTTCGGGTGAGGGCTACAAACCTGACAGGTTCCTGGGCATCACCCTCTGGTTCCATGACCGTCTCCTCAGCCTTGCTGGGGACTTTTTTTGGCCACAGCGAGCAAAAATCCCATGTCCTAAACCAATGCCCTACCCAAAATGGCTACTGCTATAAACCTCGGCTTGGAAACCCAAGGGTTTTCCTAGGTTAGGTCAAGACATGAATCCCAACGGCAAGGGTGCGATCGCCCGTGTTGTTTACAACACCCGCAGAACGCTGGCAATCTCAGTCACGGTATCAAACTGGCGAATGTCGTCGAGAGCCTGGCGCATATCGCCCTCTCGAACGTGATGCGTCACGACGACCACCTCGGCGCGATCGCCCTGAGTATCCGTCTGTACCACCGATTCTAGGCTGACATTATGGTTGCCAAAACACGTTCCAAGTTTGCCAATCACCCCCGGCGAGTCTTTGGCAATCAGCCGCGCATAGAACCGCGTTACCCACTCATCCATCGGCGTAATGGTGCAGTAATGGTGATGCGAGCAAGCCAGGAGCGGATCGAGGGGTTTATCATCTACGGTAGGCACGGCGCGATCGACGGTCAGAATCGCTGCAATGTTGAGAATATCCGACACCACTGCACTTGCGGTCGGCCCCGCCCCCGCTCCTGGGCCAAAGAACATGACCTGACCGATGGGGTCGCCTTCAATCAGGATGGCATTGTAGACCTGGTTCACATTGGCGAGGGGATGATTATTGGGAACTAGGGTAGGATGCACACGAATTTGTAGCTGTTCTGGGTTTTGAAATTTATCGCTAGTGTTTTCTGAATCGCCGATGGCATCGGTGGACTCGCGTTGGGCGATCGCAAGCAGCTTGATGGTAAAGTCCAGCTTTTCAGCATAGGCAATATCCGTTGCCGTAATTGATCGAATGCCTTCGCAATAAATCTCAGGACGTTTCACCCGCCCACCAAACGCCAGCGTTGCCAGAATCGCAATCTTATCCGCTGCATCTAAGCCATCCACATCCGCCGTCGGATCGGCCTCGGCATAGCCCAACTGCTGGGCATCGGCTAAAATCTCAGCAAAGTCGCCCCCTTCTTCTTTCATTCGCGTCAGGATGTAGTTCGTTGTGCCGTTGATGATGCCGGTAATGGCTTGAATACGATTGGCACAAAGGGACTGCTTGAGCGGTTCGATCACGGGAATGCCGCCCCCAACGGCCGCTTCTAGCAACACATAGACTTTTGATGTTTCGGCGGCGCTGAAGATTTCGTCGCCATAGCGGGCAATCACGGCTTTGTTGGCGGTCACGACGTGCTTTTTATGGGCGATCGCTTTCAAAATTAAAGAGCGAGCCGGTTCTAGCCCACCGATTAATTCCACCACAATATCTACAGCGGGGTCAGTCACAATGCTGTCTAGGTCAGTCGTCAGGCGCTCTGGTGCGATCGCCACACTCCGAGGCTTATCGAGCGATCGCACCCCAACGCGATAAATAACTAGCTCATTCACCAAAGAATGGCGCTGCCCAGGGTTAAGCAAAATTTCGGCGGTTCCAGTTCCAACCGTTCCGAGTCCCAACAAACCGACATTAAATCCCACAATGCTGTCCTACCAAACACATTCACCCCGCTGGTTCGCAACGGGTCATTCCATGGATCTTCCAATGGATCTTCAACCGATCTCCAACCTTCCTGATGACTGACCGCTCCTAGCCGATGCGGTTGGGGCAGGCGCATTATCGCTTACTTCAAGCAATGTCTGTGCTGCGGCTAGCGGATGGACGGGCAGGTTTTAACGTCAACCGCTAAGTCCCGACCCTGCATCGTCTACAGTGCTGCGAGCGACCGCCGCGCCCAGGGCAGAGCCGTTGGTCAGGCAATCAGCGCACCCTAGTCATGCTGAAAATCACGCTAAAACAATCCACACTGCGTTAATTGTAGTCGGAGTTTTGCGGCATAACCCCTCCTAGGACTGTGATAGCACTTATTGACATCCCAACCGTTCTGCGAGGTGGGTCTCGGCAAAACCTCCCTCATTATCTAGTTCTTGCTATCTAACCAGGATTCATCAGAACTGCGCTTGGTACAACTGCTTAGAAATCCGTCTCATCCTCTACTGCTGTTGGTGAATCGGCTTTTCGACCAATGCCAAATGCTCGTTTCACCGGAGGGCGCATGAAATACACCAAAATCAGCGCTGCAACCATGATGGAAAAAATAATGCCACCCACGTCTGCTATGCCCGTCATCAATTGCGCCAAATTGCTGACAATGGATAAAATCTGAAGCGCTACCGCCAATTGCCATCCCCAGGTTTTCAGCCCCCACAGACCGATCGCACTAATGAGAGCGAGCACCCCAAAAACAAGGGATAGCACTCCCGCAAAGGTGAGAAACATTCCGAGGCTGGCGGGCGGGATGTCGCCTAGGGAGGCTTGCAGTTCTGGCGTGTTTAGAATAACCTCAGCAAACATATCTTTTGTCAACAAAAAGCCTGCGCCGGCTAGAAACAAGAATAAAGCGCCTAAACCTTGTAAAATCGCAAAAATACTGACTCCGAGAGGACGGTTCATAACAACGCTCCTAAGGTGAAATCACCTTGATTTTACTCGACTCTGATGATTCTCTTTGGCGATCGCATTGACCAGCCCTTGCCGCGTTTGACACTGGATGTCAACTTAGTCAGCGGTGCTCATTGTGCTTAGCCCCACACCCGCGACATCGCTAAGAATTCTTTACATTAGCCGCAGACCGCTACCTTTAGTGCTGTAATGTGCTAGTTTCGCCGTATGCAGCGTTGTCAAATTTGGGCGATCGCTCACTGAATAGCCAAATGCTAGACAGAGAGAGCGTTTAGGTGCATTGAGTTCAGCCGCCAGCGATCGCTAGTGTATTGTGAAATGCGGTTTCGTCAGCGTTCAATGACAGCATTATCGGCTGGGGACGTGGCTCTCGTTCCGATGGTTTCACGTTGGTCAGGATGAAAGGCAGTGCCCTTCATCGCAGCCTGGTCTTTTGGGGATTTAGGATGGCTCACTGGGAATTTTTGATTCAACAAGATGGCGATCGCTCCTGGCTACCCCTCGACACGCCGGATGTCGAAATTTTGGAGGGGCGATATCGTGTGGTGGCGCGTTCTAGCCAAACCAATGCTGCCGTTGACATTCGCATCGTTCACGAAGCGCTCTATGAAACCCCACCCCGACGGCGGGCCCAAACCCGATCGGCCCAGACCAATTTCGATGGGCTGATGATGGTTATTCCGTTTACGCAGCTTCAGCCGGGCACTTGGGAATTGCGCTGCACCAGTGATGTTATGTCCGATATGCTGGGCGATGGTTGGCAGGCAACGGTATCACTGCACGTATTGCCCCACGAAGCCCAAGCAACTGATGATTGGGATACGGACTGGACGCCGGGCGTAGATGAGCAGAGTGAACGGGCTACCCGTAGTGTCTCGGAAGCGTCCTCGAAAACGCTGGTGGAACAGCATGAACCCCAGGCGATCGCTAATGCTGCCATGGATCAGGTGGCCGCCGAAGGGGAACCCGCGTTTGAAGCTGAACCGTCCGTACCCCAGTCGTCAGGCGTTGATCCATCCGCAGCGGCGATCGCGATAGCCTCTAATTTGGACTCCGATTTGGACTCTGACTCTGCTGAAACCGCCATAGATTCGCCATCTGCTGCGGATTTGGGTGAGTATGTGCAAGCGGTGGATGACTTAATTGATGCGGTTTTCCAGCAGCTTGATGAATCATTAGCGGAACCGCTTCCCTCATCAACAGACTCCGCCGCGATCGTTGATGCCATGGAATCGGTTACAGTCGGTGAACCGTCTGAAGCTATTGAAGCAGTTGAATCGACTAAACCCGTTGAACCCACTGCACTAGAAGAGTCGTTAGATGCGATCGCCTCCGATTCCTCAACGGCGAGTCCCGTGGAGACTACTGCGGCTGACCGGGCTGCCGAAGCCGCCCAAGGTAAAGCAGACCGGTCAGCAGCGGCGAATTCTTCGCTGGATAGCCATGTTAGCCATGCGTCAGAGGCGATCGCACCGTCCCACCCAATCCGCCCAGCCCCCACGGACGAAGACTTTGCACCCAGCCCAGTCAAACCGCTGCGGGCCTTGCCGTTGACCATTCAGCTTAGTGCAGATACTTACACCGTGCCTCGGACTGGGGGATTGACCATCGGCGGCACGCTTGCACTAGCCGCGATCGCTCCTGAGATGTCATCAAAGGGGGCAAATTGGGCTGAGAACTATCAACTGCGGATTCGACTGGTTGATCCACAAACGGGGCGATCGCGGCAAGAGGTCATTGAACCGCTGGTGAACATCACCCCGCAGCAGTTGCCCTTGTCGTTTCAGTACGACATTGCTCCTAACCTTGACCTGAATACTCATTTGTTGCTGGGCGATGTGGAACTGTTCTGCGGGGCAATGGCGGATCATGCGGCGATCGCCGTTCAGTCCTTTTCAGTGACGGTGGATGTGGCTGAGTTACTGAGTGCGATCGCCCAAGAGCCTGAAGCATCTGAACTCTTTCAGGCACCGCTGGAATTTCAGGATGCGAAGCCCGCCCCTGCGCCAGATTTAACCTTCCTCAACTTCCTGAGCCGGCCGCCGCAGCCCGTCGCGATGAACGCATCGGTTCAGCGCACAGCCGCCGAGCTAGCCGTTCAGCCCACGTCTTCCCGTTCCGCCGCGAGTCCCGATAATATTGATTTACCCAATTTTGATACGCCCTCCCCGGCTGCCCCATCGCCGACTGAAGCGACGCGGTTGGCTGACTCACGGTCTGGTGCGGTCAGTCCCGTGGAATCCAGTGCGGCTGAAGCCTTAGCCTCCAGCGAGCCGGTCAGCGATCGCGCCGATGACTGGATTGATGAAACGGCAGAAGCGGCTCAAGATGGATGGGCGATCGCTGAAGCCACTCCAATCGCCTCACCTCCCATTGATCCGCTCGACTCCAGCCGCATTCAGCCACCGCCCATAGCTGTTGAAGATGAGGACTTCCAGTCTCTACGATTGGGCGATCGCTTCTTAACGCGCCTGTCGTCCTTGGCCAATGACCGAGAATTAACCCAATGGCTGAGTGCCGTGGCTCCGCCGCCTCAGTCTGCCCAGGATGCTACGGATAATGACCTCTATGGCGTTACCTCACCTTGGCAAACGGCTCCGTCTGGCTGGGATGCAGACATTGCCTCTGATGAAATTGTGGTGGATGACAATCGCCGTTCGGGCTACGGCAGCCAGCGATCGCCCGCTTCGATGCTGCCCATAGAGCCACCCTCAACCTTTTGTATTAGCGCCGATCAACCCATTCCAACGCCAACCCTCGTCATTCCTGCGCCCGAACTGACGGCCGGGCAACCCACCCATCTGCGCGTTTTGTTGCCCAATGTGGCCGCCAAAATCTATGTCAAAGTTTGGATTCACGATTGTCAACAGCGCATGGTGGTGGATGGGCCGCACTGGGTGAGTAATTTCCTGCCCAATAGCCAAGATCAGTTGGAGGGCAGCTTGCTTTTGACCGTGCCGCTGGGGTGTATGGAGGCGCGAATTGAAGCGATCGCCATTGAGATTTTGACGCAGCGCGAAAGCCGTAAAGTGTCGATCAACCGCTTGGTGATGCCGCCTGATTTACCGGACATGGCCGATGGATTAGTCGATGAGCTAGATATTTGATCTGCTGTCCTTGTCAATGGGGTAGTCCTCTATTAGTCAGGATTTTGGGTGGTGTAGGCGACGCTTACACCACCCAAAATCCTGACATGAATGCCACGTCAATGGTGCATTTGTGATAAAGCATCCATTTCGTCTGCATTTAAGCCATATTGCCGATAGACTAGGTCATCGATCGCCTGTTCATAGGATTGCAGCATCATAGGGCAGGGATCAGGCTGGTGGTAGTGGTAGAGTAATCGCTGTACTTGCTGCACCATCGGCCAAGCGCGATCGCTCCAGGGCGTAATGGGCAACTGCCGAAGCTGGGGCGGGCCAATCCGCATATAGCCGCTGTTCAGCCGATTGCCCATAAACCGCATTTGCACATACCGATGCATCAGTTGGCTGTTCAAAATACCCAACAAGTAGAGCATCAGGAGATCTGCGGTAGGTAGCTCAGGGCATTGTGATCGCGCTGTAGGGTCAAGCAGAATAATTGAGGTAGATTTGGCCGCCAGCAGTCGCCCCTGCCCGTCGATCGCCACTTCTAGCCGTCGCGTCAGGCCAGCCACCATCAATTTTGGGGATAGGGTTTGCCGATAGCGAGATTGGGATAGCATATCCAAGCGATCGCCCGGCACATACGGACGCTGATACACTTGTCCCAAATACCGCAGCGGTTTCTTGCCCCACTGCACCCGATAGCGATCGATGATGCCGCTGTTGATTACGGCAACGCCGTCCAGCGCCCCCAGTTCAGCGTTAATTGGCCCTTCTTGTAGCAGGTCAGCTAGAACATAGGCTTCTGATACTGTGGCCGCACCGCGCACTGTAGCGATCGCCTCTAGGGGGTGACTCTGTTGTTCAATCCGTTGCCATAGCTGGGCATGGGCCAGCGACTGAACCACACACCACTCTGCATTCTGTCGTCCTGTCCATAGTTGCCATTCTTGCCGATCGCCCGCCGACGACGGGGTCAGCGATCGCATCACTTGGTACGGCACCAATTGCAGCGGTTCCTGATCGCCAGTGCCATCCTTTTCCACCAAAAATACAACCGGGTACACCGCAGCAGCGGGAAAAGCCTTCGCCTGAGCATAGTCCCAAATCCACTGCAATCGATGCTGACCCAGAAGCGATCGCACAGCGCTAGCATAATTCGCAGACAGCAACGTATTTGGCACGACCAAACTCACCCATCCTCCCACCCGTGCCAAGGCGATCGCCTGCTCCACAAACACGCAGAATACATCCCAGTTTCCGGTTGCCGTTGCGTAATGGGTAGCACAGTGCTGTCGCCATTGGGGATGATAGCGGGTCATGGTTTCTGCATCTAGGTAAGGCGGATTGCCAATCACTCCATCAAACCCGCCAACGCTATCGGCAGCCGGAAACCACTGCCCCCAGTTTGGCTCCAGCACTGCGTTGCCGACCCGAATGGCAGTTGTGAGGGACTGCCCCAATGCGATCGCAT
>CAYSIR010000023.1:0-27748 GCA_964431105.1 uncultured Leptolyngbya sp.
ATCCTTCTCACAACAACCATTCTCACTTCACAACTCATTTAGGATTGCTATATCTCTGTGAATGTACATGGGCAATGGGTTTTTAGCTGTGATTTCTAATTGCCATTTAAATGACTATTGGCGGCGCTTTAGTACGACTAAGGTAATATCATCGTAAATGATGTGTTCACCAATATGCGATCGCAAATCAGCAATGACGACTGATCGAATCTCTTCGGCTGAGCAGTGACCATTCTGTTTTACTAGATTTACTAAGCGATCGAGACCGTAGAATGCCCGTAAGTGATTTTCTGCTTCGGTAATACCATCTGTGTATAGAATAACTACATCTCCTGGATTGAGAACCGTTTGGTACTGGGCGATAAAACCTGAAATATCTTCGACTAAACCAATCGGAAAGCCCAAGTCAATGGTATCAATGCGTTCTACAACGCCTGATGAGCGTACAACGATCGCTTCCTCATGCTGTCCACTGATGTATAGCGCTCCTTCTCGATAGTCTAGCAGCGATAATGATAGGTTTTTATCTGATTTCATCCGCTGCGTATTTTCATAGATCACTTGATTTAAGGCGCTGAGCGATCGCACTGGATCGTGTTCATTCAGCGCTTGGAGCATCCGCACCGCCGTTTGTACCATAATCATTAACACGCCACTTTCCAATCCGTGTCCAGTCACATCTCCAATGCTGACTCGAATATTGTGACGACTGTGTAAAATATCATAATAATCGCCTCCAACCTCATCCGCCGCTTCCATAAAACCAGCAATTTCTAATTCTGGAATATCAGATAATTCCTCTGGTCTTGGCAAAATCATCTGCTGTAGCCGTCTGGCCACATCTAACTCAGTACTCATCCGAATATTATCGGCTTGCAATTGCTGATTTAGCTGCTGAATCTCTCGATTAGCGGCTTCGAGTTCGGCTGTGCGTCGAGTCACTCGGTCTTCCAAAATATGATTACTGTTTTCAAGGGCTTGGAAAGCTTGCTGTAGCTGCTGGGCCATTTGGTTAAATGACTGTCCAAGCCGTGCTAGTTCCAGAATACGTGAAGGTTTTACTGTTTCTTGTAGATTACCGGACGCGATCGCCTGAGTAGAGGCATTAAGCCGATAGATGGGGCGAGTAATGCGCCATGCACTCAAAATTCCTAGAACAATTGCGATCGCTAATGCTAAAAGACACAGCCAAACCGTATTACGAGTGTTCGTGTTAATTTGAGCCATAAAGTCTGACTCTGGAATGATGACCACAATCAGCCAATCTAAACCCCATTCATCTTGCACCGGCGTAACTTGAATAAATTGACGCTCACCGTCCAACAAGAATGACTGACTTTGGCTGGTTTGAATTTGCTGCAAGTGGTCATACTCATTGAGTAAGTATTCTCCAGATGCGCGGGTAAGGGGATGTTGACTGTTTAATAAATGTACCCGATTGACGACTTCTGTTGTATCCGATGGAAAAGAATAGGGGTTCTCATCGGTGGAGGTCGCGACAATTTGTCCCGATCGCTCGACAATGTAGGTATGTCCAGTTTTGCCGACCTGAAGCTGACGCAAAAAGTTACTGATGTCTGTTAAGATAAGATCGGTAGCGACAATTCCCTGCAATGTTCCTTGAGCATCATAAATTGGAGAACCAGCCGTGATTGCTACATAGGGTAAGCCAACGTATTTATAAATCGGAGTCCACACGGTTTCTCCCGTTTCAACGGTACGCTGATACCAGATGGTTTCCCGTGGGTCATAATTCGGAGTTGTGCCAATTTTTTCAGTGCGATCGCCCTGCTCATTCGTGGCATATAAATTCAAATCAGGGCTGCTTCGGCGGTCAAGCATCTCCACTTCAATATCTGCTCCTCCCTCGAGCCGGGCTGCACCTACAAAGTTACCGTCGGCGCTCGCGTATTGAATATAGCTCACTGAATCAAAGACCTGAACCTGCCGCCAAAACCAACGCTGGAGTTGATCAAGATCGGTAACATCCAACTGTTGAAGGGCGATCGCTTGAGCATTGAGCGCATTGATGCGATGCGGTTCAGATAAGTAACTGGTCAAATGCTGCTGGATGCGCCCAGTAATTTCGTTACGCACCTCGGCAGCCACTTGGTTGACCGCCTGCTGTCCGTTCCGTAAGGAAAGATAGCCAACCAAGCCGACTGCAATGCCGATCTGTAGCGTAAATGGCACAATCAGTAAATACTGTAGGGGTATGCCCTTGGTTTGAGAATTGGAGGCAGGAACCGCCGCATTCGCGATCGCTCGATACCATAGGGTCAATCTATTCTTTAGCATAATGTAGATAAGTTCTGCCTAATCATCATTCAATACTGTATGCCAAAGAGAGTTGGGTAGAAGATGGTGCTGCCCGGTGCGATCCGCGTGTTGACTCAGGTTCCTACGGAATTGTATTGATTAACTAAATAGACGACCCACCTAGACTATTTAGTAGCAAGAACGCTAATCCTCTATTGGTAAAGATTTTAGATGCTGATTGACTGACAAAACTTTCGGCTAAAATCCTCGAAAGCCCTCACCCTAGCCCTCTCCCAAGGGGCGAGGGAACCGGAAAGAGTGGATCGGCTCCCCTCGCCCTCTGGGCTATGGATTACGCAAAAGTCGCCAGACCGTTTGCCTCACAACCCTTCTAGCGGTCACTCAGAGTCCTTATTTTTGAACTGAGGAATGCGGGCTTCAGCGAGATCCGGGTAACAGATAGCCCTCTGGGAGAGGGGTTGGGGGTGAGGTTCTTTGAGTTGTGTCGGTCAATTAGCTTTAGATGATACGGGCGTTGCCCACATCATCTAAAATCTTTATATGAATACCACTACCGCAAAAACATAGTATATTTCATTCAACTGCGACAAACAAGGGAGGATAGCGGTAGATTGGCGACCGCTTCTGGGGATATGGGTCGAGATAGGTAGAACCCTTGTCCATAGTCTACTTCGGCATCGCGCAGAAACTCCAGTTGTGCTGACGTTTCAATACCTTCTGCAATGATGCTGATGTCTAATGCCTTCGCTAGGGCAATAATGGTGTTCAGGATGGCTAAATTGCCATCGCAGCAGTCGATCGCCTGAATAAATGTCCGGTCAATTTTAAGGCTATCTAAGGGAAACTGATGCAGCTTGCTGAGTGAGGAATATCCGGTACCAAAATCATCTAGGCTGACCTGAATCTGACGATCGCGCAGGTGTTGGATAAGCGCGATCGCTTCTTCAGGGTTCTCGGCGATTGCACTCTCCGTAATTTCCAGCTTCAAACATTGAGGAGCAGTGCCCGTTCTAGATAAAATAGAATCAATATCATCCAGTAAACTAGGACAGGTAAACTGCCGTGCCGATAGGTTGACGCTCATAAATAAACAGTTTGTTCCCTGGACGCGCCACGTCTGGAGATGAATGCAGGCCTGTTCTAAAACGTACATTCCAATTGGAACAATTAGCCCGGTTTGCTCAATACAGGGAATAAATTGCTCAGGAGAAATATAGCCCTGGGTCGGATGGTTCCAGCGAATTAGGGCTTCAAAACCTGCCATGCAGTTAGTGCGCAGATGCCAAATGGGTTGATAATGTACCTGAAATTCGTGTTCAGCGATCGCACGTCGCACGTCAGTTTCTATCTGTAGCCGTTGGTATACCGCATTGTGCATCACGGGATCAAAAAATACATATTCACCCCGACCATTCATTTTCGCCCGTTGGAGGGCGGTATCTGCTTCTTGCAGAATATCGGCGGCTGTACAGTGTTTGATGCTGGGAAGTGCAACCCCCATGCAGACAGATAGATAAATTTCGTATGAATCCGCCTGAAAGGGAGTCTCAAAAAGGGCAGTGATGCGATTGAGCATTTGCTGTACATCTAGCCTATTCTTAGCTGATTCCATCAGCAACCCAAACTCATCTTCACCTAGCCGCACTAACATATCTTCTGCTTGGACTAGGGGTTCAAGCCGCTGGCTGATGGACTGCAATAGCTTGTAGCTAATATCATGACCCAGAGAACTTTTGATGAGCTGAAATTGGTCACAGTCGATATGGATAAATGCAAATGAAAGCGATGAACTATCGCCGCTAACAGGTAAGATATTATTTAAATAGCGAACTAAGAATGCCCGACTCGGCAACCCCGTCAGTTCATCAGTATCGATCAAGCGCTGGAGTTGCCAGGTTTGTTGCTGCACCCGTTGCTCAAGTTCTTGGTTAAACTGATTCAGGGATTGGTTCAAGGAGTGAATCTGACGATATTGCTGGTAAATTCGCAGCATAGAGTGAACTCGTGCCCGCAGTTCTAACATTTTTACCGGTTTACCAATAAAGTCATCGGCTCCTGATAATAAACATTGAGATAAGTCTTTCTGCTCAATCAACGCAGTAATAATGATGATAGGAATCGCTTGCCAGCCTGGGTTTGCTTTGATATGCTGACAGAGTTCAATCCCTGACATTTCAGGCATCATGACATCCAGCAAAATAACATCGGGCTGGTATCCGATATTCAGCAACTCTAGGGCCTTTCTGCCGGATGGTACATAGCTAAGTTCATAGTTGGGTAGGGTAAGAAATGCCTCAATAACATCGAAGTTACTCGGTTCATCGTCAACGACAAGCACTCGGTATTGGGACTGCATGATGATGGTTTAACCTTCAGATAACATGGTATGGATCATCTCTCGAAGCTGCCGCATCCTAAAGGGCTTGGTGACATAGCCTGTAGCACCGGCAGCAAAACATCGTTGGCGATCGCCTGGCATGGCCAGGGCTGTCAGCGCAATGATCGGTAGGTTATCGCAATTAGGCATCTGACGAATCAGGCGAATGGCAGTTAGTCCGTCCATTTCTGGCATTTGAATATCCATAAGCACCAGGTCGGGCTGCTGTTGGTCTGCATGGCACTGTTCCATAATAGTGACGGCTTCAAGCCCTGTGCGAGCCACGATCATGCGATAGCCCTGAAGTTCTAGGTAGTTAACCAGTGTTGCAAGGTTAGCCTCATTATCTTCTGCTAGTAAGATAAGCGGCGACAGCAAAGGGGCAGATGACTGAGAGACTAGCAGTCTGAAATTAGCTCCAGCCGGATCGTCCGACTGCCCTGATAATCTAGAATCCGTATCTATGGGGGACATTGGTAGCGCTGCACGTTCATCACGGTGAGCCGCAGGGGGGGAGGCATTGAATGGCTGCGCGCGAGAAGAACCGCTGACGTTATTTTCAATGCAAATACATAAATTTTCAAGTAGTTGACTCACCTGCTGCGGCTGGACTGGTTTAGTCAATACTGTGATTCCCTTAGCTGAAGCGATCGCCCCCATATCTGCCGATGCGATCACTGCTGTGGGCACATCCTGGGTGGGGGGATGCTCCATTAACGACGCCAGGATCGTCCAGGTGTCTTCTCCGAATCCATCAAAATCGAGCAAAATGAGAGCGGGCTGGAGCGTGGTGGCTAACGGCAGGACTTCATCACTGTGGGTCAATACGGTTACGCATCCGGCCTGATTGAGCATCTGTGTCAGGTTGGAGAGGAGGATTTGATTGCTGACTGGCATGAGCGCAATGGACTGTACGATCAGAACTTGAGGGGGCGTAGGGGCGGTCGGTGGAGAATTTGACGGGTCAATGCTATGCGTCATCCTGCTTGAAGCATTAAGCTGTGCATCAGGAGCGATCGCCGTCGTTTGTACCTGAGTCACGTAGGGAAGGCGCACAGTAAACTGGCTGCCCTGTCCGAGTTCGCTGACCAAGCTGACCGTTCCGCCATGCAGTTCGGTGAGTTGGCGCACTAGGGCCAGCCCCAGTCCTGTACCGGCATATTCTCGGTTGAGGCGGCTGTCGAGCTGGACAAAGGGCTTGAATAGCTGATCTTGCTGCTCGGCGGCGATGCCGATGCCTGTGTCGGAAACGGTGAAACAAAGGACGGCTTTCCGGTCGGCAGCACCGATCGCAGTGACAGATAACTCGACTCGTCCACCGTCTGGGGTGAACTTGACGGCATTATTAAGTAAGTTGATCAGAACTTGGCGGATGCGCCGTTCGTCTATGGCGATCGCTGGTAAATCATCGGGAATACTGAGATGCAGTTGAATTTGTTTTCTGATGGCCTGCTGCCGAATAAAGATAAGACTGCTGTCACAAAGGTAGTGAATATCGACAAGGGAACGCTCTAATTGCATTTTACCCGATTCGACCTTAGCCAGATCGAGAATATCGTTAATCAAGGACAGCAAATGCTGACTGCTGCTGTAGATGGTGGCGATGGCTTGCTGTTGCCGCTCTGATAATTCACCAAAAATCTGTTCTTGCAGTCCTTCAGATAATCCCAAGATAGCATTCAGCGGAGTCCGGAGTTCATGACTCATGCTAGCTAAGAATTCATCTTTAAGGCGAGTAGCGCGGGCCAATTCAGCATTGATATGCCCCAATTCTTGGCGACGGTGTTGCTCTTGTTCGAGTAGTTTGGCTTGGGCGATGGCAATGCCGACCTGGGCGGCAACGGCTTCAAGTAAATTAATTTCACCATGAGTCCACTCGCGGCAGCGATCGCATTGATGGAGGCTAATCGTGCCGTTTGATTGCCCACGATAGGAAGTTTGCACCGCCATGATGGCCTGAATATTAAAACGCTCGCAGCAAGGTAGAACTTCTGTCAATAACGGATCGTTGGCAACATTTGATGTAACGATAGCGTGGTCTTGGGCGATGAGCTGCCGTGCATGGGGATTATTCGCTAGTAAAATTTCGGTATCCTGCACGGAGGGAGCATCCGCCGACAGCCACTCTGCCACGGGTTTCAGCCTATTGAAGGGTTCGGGAATGTAGTCGTGCAGCACACATCGGCTGACCTGAAATGCTGTTCCTAGGAGCGTTACGGTCGTTTGGTAAATATGTTGAGCCTCTAGGTTGCTGCGAATTTGCTGGGTAATTTCGCTCAACAGATGCGATCGCCGAACTTCTCGCTGAAGCGCTTGTTCCGCCTGTTGCCGTTCGAGTTCTGCCCCGACGCGGGCTGCAAAAATCTGCATCACTGAGTCGCGCACTAAGTCTGCATCCATCGGGTGGCAATCCATTACGGATAAATGCCCAATTACCTGACCGCTAGCGTTAAACACCGGAATACCACAATAGCTAACCAACTGCCAGCGCTGCACCGTCAGAGCATCAGGAAATAAGTCTGGCAGCGAGTCTGGAAAGTAGCAGACCTGCCCGGTCAGGACTGACTCACAGGGCGTTCCAGATAAGCTATAGTGATCCATCAAATGCCAGGTTCCATCTCGCCACAGAGATAAGGGATGCGATCGCTGCCCGCGAAATTCTGCTACCACCGCACAACTGACATCTAATACTTCTGCTAGCGCCCGAGTGCAGGCGGAAAAGAAAGCCGATCCAGTAGTTGATGCAGTGGCTTCAACAATGAGCCGGAGTGCGTTTTCGCGACGTTTGCTGTCGGTGATGTTTAAAGTTGTGCCAATGATGCGATGGATTTGACCATTGGACTGTCGCAGTGGGGTCAGCGTTGTGAGCCACCACGACGGCTGTTGGTCGAAAACTAATTGCTCTTCATAGCGGAGGCGATCGCCCTGTCTTAGGCAAGTGTGATAGCGCTCCATCACCTTCTGGGCTGACTCAGGATTCAGGATTTCATCGGGTGTTCGACCAATCAGCGTGGCGGCAGAGGCATTAAGTAACCGTTCATGGGTTGGATTAAACCCAGCGTAGCGCAGTACCCCATCGGCTTCGATGTCCACCACAAAAATGCCAACATCAATGCCATCGTAAATGCTGCGGAGGAATTCCTCGCGATCGCGCAGGGCAGATTCAGCCCGACGGCGATCCGTAATGTCGCGGGAAATCATCAATACCTCCTCAATTCCACAAGGTACAATCCGCAATTCTTCATAGCGTATCTGCCCGCGTACCTGAATCTCATATTCAAAAATCTGTAACTCGCGGGTTTCCAGAGCTTTTTGGATATACTGAAGCTGTTGACGAACAATATGTTCAGGAAAAACGCCTGAAAGCGTTGCCGCCGCAGAAGAGTTCACATCGATAAAATTCTCGTAGCGATCGGCGTTAAATACAGCTTGTTTGTTGCCGTCCCGATCGACTCGAACCAATAAGTCAGGAATGGCATGAATAATCGCATTTTGGGTTGCTTCGCTGCGGCGCAGGGCTAATTCTGTCTGCTTACGTTCCGTTAAGTCGAGGACAATCCCAAATAATGATGTGACCTGCCCCTGATCATTGAAGGATGGCTCTCCCCGCGATTCCACATACCGCACTGTGCCATCGGGCTGTACGACTCGAAATTCGCAATGGTGCAAACATCCGGTTTCTAGGCATTGGTGGACATTATGCTCCCAGCGCCAGACATCATCTAGATGAATTTGCTGTCGTATTTCATCGAAGGAGGGATGGCGCTGTCCTGGATCTAGCCCAAAGATACGGCAGACTTCAGCAGACCAAGTTGCAGTCTGAGTCTGCGTGTCAAATTCCCAACTGCCTACATGGGCAACTCGCTGGGCTTCGGCGAGGCGGGTTTCACTGCGGCGCAGTGCTTCTTCCATTTGCTTGCGATCGCTAATATCCATAATTGCCACTAGCACCCGCGACCAGGTTTGAATCGAATCAGGATCAATAAATAGTTGAAGAATGGCTGATCGTTCCTGACCTTGAAAGTCATAAATTACATTTTCAACCGTACAATTAACGTGACCATTATAAAAAGCAACCAATTCCTGGCGAAAGCCATACAAAGATTTTGCCCCCATTAGCGATCGCAATCGAGTCAGAAATCTCGGTTTGTCTGATCCATGGAAAAGGTTCACGGTGGCCTGATTCACATCCAGCACCCGAACCCTGTCTGCACAGTCAGTTACCGCCTGTGGATGCTGTTGTAAGTAAGCATCTAGATCCGTAATATGTTCGCGATCGCACAGGTCATCCAAGTACGTTTTCACCTCCGAGAAATCCTCTTCCCAGAGCGAAATTGGTGCATTTTCAAATAAATTACGATACCGCTGCTCCCGTTGACGCAGGGCAGCTTCAGCTCGCTTGCGATCGCTAATATCCAGCACCATCTGAGCCAAATACTCTACCGTGCCATCCGGGTTCCGAACGCACCCGGTTGAGATAATGACCTGAATATCGTATCCTAGTCGATGAATAAAACGCTTATCAATACAGTAGCCATCACGTTCACCGCTCAAAATCTGATCGATGCTGACCTGTTCGATTATTACATCATCAGGATGCGTTACGCCTGTCCATCCTTGTTCGATTAACTCCTCGGCTGAATAACCAAGCAGTTCACAAAAACAGTCGTTCACCTCCAGCCAAATCTGATTAGGTGAGACAATTGCCATCCCCACAATTGACTGTTCAAAAAATCGACGGAAACGCTGCTCGCTACGGTGTAAATCAGCGGTGCGTTGCTCAACCCGCGATTCGAGTGCTTGGTTGAGACGGCGTAGGGATAATTCAGACTGCTTTTGATCGGTAATATCTTGAGTAAATCCAGCCGTCCGAAAAATCACGCCACTATCGTCATAAATCGGGAAGCCGCGATCGCGCATCCAGCGAACGGAACCATCGGCTAGGCAAATACGATACTCTTGATCATAGTGACCGATTCGCAAATCTGATGTAAACCGCTGCTGAACTCTAGCGCGATCGTCGGGGTGAATCTGCTCAAACCATTGATCTGGATCGATATACAGAGCCTCGCGAGATTGCCCCCAAAACTGTTCATACTGTTGACTGACAAATAAAATCTGCTCACCAGCTTCGTCATATATCCAAACTAGCTCAGGGAGATGATTGGCGAGTTGGCGGAATTGTTCTTCGCTTTTGGCTAATTCGCGCTCGTTGCGAATGCGATCGCTAATATCTTTAAATATGACTACAACATGCTGAAGTTCTGATGTATGGCTTGATTCACAGCTCCATTCACGGCTCAACCCATGACCCAGTTGGTGATCCAGTAAAAACGCATCTACGGACAGCCAGATAGGAACAGATTGTGATGGAGACTGAATAGATAAAATACTGTTTTGAACCGGTTGCTGAGTAGATAGCACACGATTCAAGGGATGGCGATCGGCTGTAATCACCCGCCCTGCTTCATCACGCCAGTAATTAGACCCATCTGTAGCATAGTGGTAATTCTCGGATAAACTGAGTAGCGCACAGGCCTGCGAGTTGCAATGCACGATCGCACCGTCTGAGGTGTAAATACACAACCCAACGGGTAAGCTATCAACAACGGCCTGATATCCGGCTGCCTGAGACTGTAGCGATCGCTCCATTTGCTTGCGATCGGTGATATCGCGGACGGTATACAGCAGCCATTCTGTTTCTATCCATATCCGCTTAGCATTAATCAGCACAGTGTGACTATTGCCGTTCTGGTCACGAATGCACTGTTCAATATTGGTTAGCTCATGCCTACGAGACACCCCATCGCCAAGCACCGCCGCTGCACACAGTTGCTGGGCGCGATCGACAATTTCATCCCCAAGCAGCCTACGAATTGACTGCATTGCGGCAATCTCATCGTGAGAATATCCAAAAATAACATCAGCGTTTGGACAGATAAATTGAAATGTGCCAGATTGATCTGTCAAAAACACTGCATCTGAGATTTGACTCAGCAGCATACGATAGAATTGTTCGGATTGCTGGAGACGCAGTTCTACTGATTGGCGTTTTTCGCGTTCTGCTTGCATCTGCTCTGCCTGATCAGGCGATCGCATAGATGATAGACTGCCGTCAACATCTGGCGATCGGCACTGTTCTGATGGTTGCCACATTTGCAGTAGGGATCGGCTAGTAATCCACTGCCATTCCAAAGTATTTCCCGATGAGGAAAGTAAGATGCGATCGGCTTGTTGCATCTGCGATCGCACCGTTTCTAAAGAAGCCGTCGCATCAACAAAAACGATAGGCTGAACATCAGCCGCCGACACCAATCTGTCTTCACTGACAAATAAATCCCAGAGAGTCAGATAACCAACAGGCTGTCGTTTCGATTCAATCACAATCCCAGTGGATGGGTGCGCTAGTAGTAATCTAGCCGCGTCTATCCAAGATGGCGGCAGAGTAGTGGTGATCACTGGTTCAGCAACATCTGCGGCAGTGCAAGCGTTAGATAGCTCACCGGACGGCAAACTAGCCTGTAAACTTGAATAGGATAGTTGACCGATGAGGTGATGGTCGGCATCCAGGATGGGCAAACAATCGATGGGTAACTCGTTTAGGTACGTTAGCGGTAGGCGTAAGCGGGTTAGGAGCGTCTGGGATAATCCAATTGGCGATCGCACCATCACATCCGCAACCTGCTGATCCGGACTTATTTGGGTGATGCGGCGTACTTTTTCCCGCACAATCTGCTCAATGGATAGCCATCCCAGCACACATTTTTGCTCCACCACAAAAATGGCATTGCCGACCGGCCCGCCAATTGGATTACTGTATTTCAGAGCAACCATCTGCTCCCAAACCTCAGACATCAGCGCGTTGGGAGTGACAACAATTGGACAGGGAGCGATCGCCTGGGCAAGCTCAAAACTAGATAGTGTTCTGGAACTCAACATATTGTTTACAGATGAAAGTTGTCCTTTCGTGATCAGGCGTTTAGGCGGTGCAGGCACCGTTCATACCACCTAAAGTCCCTACATGACTATTACTATCTAGATGAAAACTTAGCATACAGCAGGCTGAGGGTTAAGGCATCAACAGATTCATAGCAACATCTAGCAATTTACAGATATTGATGAAACAGTACAAATACTTAACAGATTGTCTTAAATCTCAATTTTATAGTCTAAATAGAGTTAAGTAGAATCGCAGTATCGACGGTAATCTGCATTTGATCCAGTGCTCCGCTTTATCATTTTAATTGGATGAACCTCCCCTGTAACAGGACTCATCCCTGATTGACTGACCAAACAGCATACACTTCAATGACTAAAAGGGTGCTTGGGTAGTGGTGTTCATATAATGATTTTTGGTGGTGTGTGCGTTGTCCACACCACCAAAAATTATTATCACTATTATCAATGGAGGGCTACTGATTATAGAACCTGATCGCCACATCATCTAAACTCTTGTCGGCAGCTTCTGCACCCAATGCAGAGTTAGTCAGCCTTTACAGTTTTCCCCCGTACTATAGCAGTCCTAAACGAGCTATGGATAGAAATGGGTGTTGTGAGACAGAGTCCGCAGGACTCCGTCTCACAACCCACATGCATGGCTATGTAGCTGTCATCAATGCCGGGTTACGGTAGATAGACTAACAGGACTGGGCTTGCTTAACGGCGGCGTGGCTGACAAGCGATCAGCTAGTTGGGTGGAGATAATAAAATCTCACACGCCTGTTGCTGAGTTCTGCTGTAGCTAACCTATAGTAGAACCAGCCCTCTAACCGTTTTGTTCGTCAGGTTCAACGGATGCTTTCAGAATCTAGGTGGAAAAGCTCCTTCATAGTTTCTACAGATTGACCAACAATCTTACAGAGCATTTAGAGTGCGATCGGAAATGTAGCATGTCAGTCATTGGCACGAGTTAGCACACGATTGGCATTCAGCCAGTTTTTAAGTCGATGCAGAGATTGATGTAGGGCATGAACGTCCTGCTCTGTCCATTCGGCGAATATCAGTTGCAAATCGGGCGTCAGCAGTTCGATCGCAACCTGGCACACTTCTAGCCCGGCTGTGGTGAGGTGATGATACCTCACGCGGCGATCGCTAGGATTGATCTCTACCGAGAGATAGCCTTTATTGACCAAGCTTTGTATGGTTTTAGTAATCGCAGGCTGATTGGCTTGAAAGGCAGTGGTGAGTTGGGTAACGGTATAGGCTTGCTGCGGCTGCTGATTAAAGTGATTGAGCAAAATAAACTGTGACAGGGGCAGATCCGCATCCGCTAAGAGCTGATTCAATCGCGTTGTGACAAGCTGATTTGTGGTTCCAACCCATGTCAGTATTTCTTGTAGCTTGCTTAGATCGTGATCTGCCATTACTGAGCCATTACTGTAGAGGAACAACATTACCCACATATCTGCTCGCTCAACCGGAACAGAATGATTTGTATATCCTCATCTTATCAGTATTTTATACATTTCTGGATAGCGAGCCTTAGAAAAGATAGTACTCGCTAAACACCGATTTGTACTGAACTAACGGATTCAGCACTCCAGTTGCTATCTCGATATAAACATTCCTTGGAAACAAAATAGGAGAATCGTCAATGCGTACTCAACGACATTTTATAGCGCTAAGCAGATAGCTTAGGCCACATCTGAGGAGCGGAGCCGCTCCTCAGAAACTCTCATGCCCTAGGTAAAATGGCTGCAACATCAGGAGGACTGGTGTCCTTTCAGGGTGAGGTGCAGGGGATCTAAGAACAGATCGATGATAGCGTGCTTAGGTATCTGCAACATCAGTAAACATACACAAGCATTTTCACTCTGGATTGCATTAAGCATAGACCTATATTTCGCTGAAACATCGGCTAGAACAGCAGATGCAGCCCTTAGCCTTCCGCACAGCCGCACTTTATGAACTGAGACAGCGGTGATTATTCTTGCAGATGTTATATATTCCAGGGAATAAATTAGGGGTAGGGACTTTGTCTGCCGGACGGTCGGCGGCCAAGACTTTGCGACTTCTCGCAGTGTCACTGACACAACAGGCGTTTTGGGGCGATTGATCCGAAACCATCCACGCTGTACCGAGGCTTGTGCGACACAAGTACCTCACGAGGGATGGCTTGACTTAGAAAAATGACTGGCGTTCTATATTCTGGAGCAAGAGGCGGGTCTAGGGCGATCGCATCAGTTCCTTCTAGGGCAAATCGTTGAGGTTCGCCTATCTCCTGGCTGCTAGTTCAGATTCAGATAAATTAAAGTAGGTACAATCCGATTGGGATTATGTTTAAATGCATTCAAATGCTTAGCATAAAAACCACCGAAACTATAGTAGGTGCAGTGATATTCGTATTCAAGTAAATAAAGAAAAATTTTGCGGTTTAGATAAAGCCATGGCCGTTCCATCCAGGTGCAGTATTCTCGATTTAAGGGGTGAGTCGGATCAATCCAGCAAATCTGGTCGGAGCGCACGGGTTAATCTGATCCTGGCTCGATCGCCCGATCTCCGCTGAACTAAATAATTCTGCTGCTAGTTCTGTAATATATTGATCCTATTTGGATTGTGATCAGGAGTCCGCAGGACTCTTGATCACAATATCCATTTTTATTTACAACTCATTTGGGATTGCTACATGAGTGACTAACTGGTCGGCGATCGCAACTGGAAATAGATTAAATAATATAATATAGCAATCCTAAATGAGTTGTGAAGTGAGAATGGTTGTTGTGAGAAGGATTCCTGCGGAATCCTTCTCACAATCCAAATAGGATTGCTATATACCCGACTGTTTCCAGCGCAGAGGCGATCGCCCTAAATATATCTTTGTCTTTGCAGCCAAGTGGTATTCATGTAAGGATTTTGGCTGGCGTGGGCAACGCCCACACCAGCCAAAATCCTTACCAACAGAGGACTACCCAGCCCGTAACGGATGCTAATGTGATTCGAGGCATTACCAAGGATTACCGATAAGGGTGAAGGCTGACCAATAGTAGGGATGAGCCAAGGAGCGTCGGCCGGTCTGGCTGGCGAGGCGTTGCTGGGCCAGACGGAGGGCATCGGCTTTGATGGGCGTCGTCTGAAGCTGCGTGTAAAACTCGGTCATTAAGACGCGGGTGGCCTCGTCGCTGACAAACCACAGACTAGCCAGCACCGATTTTACGCCGGTCTGGTGGGCCAGTCCAGCAAAGCCCAGTTCGGCAATGCGATCGCCTAGGGCCGTTTGGCAGGCGCTCAAAACGAGTAGTTCCGTTGTTGGGGCGCTGAGTTGGAGCGATCGAAACTCATCCATGGTGACAGCAGTATCCCAAAATTGAATGTAGGAATTATTGACATCACCCGCCTCAAAAAAGCCGTGGGTGGCCAGATGTACAATGCCGTAGGGCGTTTCATTTCGTAAACGACGAAGGTTTTCAACGGTGAAGGGTTCGTTGAGCTGGGTTGTGGCAGGCCAGAGGGACGCGATCGCCTCTAGTTCATCCGGTACGTTGGGCAGGGGCGGTAAGGTCTCGAACTCGGACGCGCCCATTGCCAATACTTGCAGGTCATCGGTTGGGGTATAGGTTGGCTCCACTAAACTAAGGCTGGGCATGATGCCAACGCTGTATTGGCTGATGATGAAGTCGTTACCATCATGGAGAGCGGCGACAGGCAGCGATCGCAGACCATCGTCCATCACAAACGATAGATTTTCAATGCCCAGTTGTTCTAAATCTGCTTCAATCGGCTGAATAAGCCAGTCGTACAACTGTTGGGCCAGGGGTAGATAGCGATTGGGGGTAGAGCGGCGATCGGTGATAGTAGACCGAAACTGCTGCGCCATGTTAATGACTTGGTCGCGGGTTGCATCGACTCGGTAACGAATTGGATTACCAGAGGGCGGCACTAATAGAATTTCCAGTTGATCGGTGGCTTGTGGCTCAACGGTTAAGGCTAATTCCGCAGTTTCTCCCGGATTATTAAAATGGTTAATAAAGTCCTGGGTTAGCACCGTTTCGCGTCCGACAAAATCTTGATTGAGGGGAAGTTGGGGGCTGATAAATTGTACATAGACTAAGGCGGGCTGTACTCCAGTAGCATCGCGAATATCGAGTAAAATATCTTGCGCTTCAGCCTGGGATGGGATGGCAACCCCTGTTTCAACTGGCGGCACAATCGGCGGCGGATCAGCTTGGATGTCAGGTGGCTCGGTGGATCTGGATGCGGTCGGGGCTGGAGATGGGGAGGGCTGAGGGGACGGTGTGGGTGACGGGGACGGTGTGATCGGCGGCGTGACCGGCGGCGTGACCGGCGGTGTAACCGAACTGCCGCTGAGAATAATGCTGATGTTGCGATCGCGGAATGACTCAAATAAGTTTTGATTACTCAGGGTATTATCTTCCCCTGCTTCGATCGCACCTCTTACCCCAAAGTCTACGGCATCTCCAATGATGAAGGGAAGGTCACTACTTCCAGCAACCAGCCGAATAGTGCCACTCTGCTGCTCGCCCGTTGAAACTAGGACTAAATCAGTCGGATCATCATCTAATCCTCGAATAAGAATCCGTTCGCCAGCCGTGACGCTAATATCACCTGCGATCGCCGTCTCGCCATCCGTTGTCATAATTCCACTAATATCTACATTGCGCCCGGCTGTAATCCTGATATTCCCTGACCGATTGCCCGATTCAGCAACTGTAAATAAAGTGCTATTGCCCTGCTCCCCATTGGTATTTATATCTCGCCCAGCCGTCAGGTTAATGTCGCCGCCGTTGCTTGCTGTCAGATCAATAATGTCCTCTATCAAATCAATGTCAGCGCTATCTAGACCAGATGTCAGGTTAATGTCACGTCCGGCCGTAATTCTAATTCCAGAACCATCTGTTTCCACATCCGCCAGAACATTGACATCTTGTCCGGCTGTAATCGTTAGATTCGCGGCCTCGATGTCTCCGGCATCTTCAACGTTTACATTGCCAAAGGTGATATTTATACCCTCTAGGATAAGATCTCGCCCAGGGGCGATGATTTGACTTCTGGAAATAAAATTACCCACGCCATCATTATCGGAATCGGCACGAAAGGTAATGGAAGCGCCAGGTATAGTCGAACCACCGCTGTTCCGATTGACGGAAAAATTTAGTTCTCCGTCAATCATCTCTTCGATGGTGATATTGTTGCGGGCTTCCAAAATAATCTCAGTCGTGGGGGCGATCGCTTCGAGGGTCGCTTCCGAGATAGTAAAGTCCGCATTAGGGCGATCGTCCCCAAAAATGGTCGGCAGTTGGGCATCGTTTGCCCCGCCGCCACTGGCCACAACCCGAATATTTTCAGGATCGAGCAATAGGGTTCCGAGCGTGCCGTTGGGGTTACGCAGATCGGCACTGCCCACCATCAGCAGGTTATCCCGCCCCGAAATTTCCACAAAGCCGCCCTCGCCGCCGCGCCCACGGGCATTAATCAACCCGGCAAATTGCGTTGTATTATCTGCCCATACAATCACGCGGCCGCCATCGCTCTGGGGCAGAATGCCGTTGGCAGATATCACCGTTTGGGCATCAATAGTGGTGAACTGGGCGCTGGGCAATCCGTCACTACCGCGATATTCACCGCCGATCCGAATGGTGCCGCCGTCGGCCCCAGATGCGTTGAGGGTGGCGTTCAGCAGTGCAATGCGATCGCCCCCAATATTGATTTCGGGTTGTCCGGCCGCGCTGCGGGTGAGGACTCGGCCGCTCAGCACCACATCGCCAGATTCCGTCGGCAGCGTCAGTCCAGAGCCGACCAGTTGCACCGTCCCGTCGGGCATCACCTGGGCCGAGGGAACATAGGCTTGTCCATCGGTCAGCAGTTCCGGCAGAGTCAGCGGATCGAAGGGCATAGACGCCAAATCGAGCGATCGCGGCAATGGCTCAACCTCCAGACTGAGCAGCGCCCCCTCCGGCGTGATTCGCAGCACTTCACCACCCGACACCGCCATCACCGTTACCTCACCACCCGGAGCCGAGAGTATTCCCGTGTTCAGCACCGTGCTGCCCAGCAACCGCAGCGATTCACCTTCAACTACTCGCAAATTCGCGGCATTCACGACACTGCCGACGGATTCCGGCGAAAAGAAAAACTGAGTGGGTTCGCCGACTAAGGCACGATAGTTGGGATTGGTAAAGGCATCCCAAAGGCGATCGCCAAATCCCATCCCATTCGCCGTAGTCGCGGTCAGCGATCCGGGAATATCCAATCGTGCCGAGTCGCCAAATAAAATCCCGGCTGGGTTAATCAAATACAAATCGGCATTGCTCTGACTCACACGAATCAGACCATTGATGACCGAGGCTTCGCCACCCACTACCTGTCCCAAAATTCGCTGGGTGGACGGATCAGCCAAAAAATTTGCCACTTGCTCCGCCGACAGCCCAAAAGCCTCAAATTGATGAAACAGATTCGCCCCATCGCGGGAGGTTTGTCCGCCTTGGATAATAAAGCGATCGCCCCGTTGAATCACCTCGGTGTCTGTCGCATTGGGAGCAGGATTCACCTGAGCGATCGCCCCAGCCTTGAACATGAGCGGTACGACCATCGTCGCCCCTATTCCCCACAAGAGCGATCGCCGAATCAAGTAACCATTACGCACAACAGGATCTCCAGTCAAAACGGTTTATCAATTTGCCGACTTGCACCCCTACCCCAATCAGAATCCAAGACGCTCCAAGAGATGCGGGTCGGACGCATCCGACTCTACGCATCCGATCAGCATTCCCGGATACTGAACTGACATAACGCCGCCACAAGAGCCTTCGGTGCGTAAATCCTAATGCCGAACATTAGGCGCACGCTTCCAAAATTCAAAAATATTATCACTATGGGGGGAACATCCGCCGTATTCTAACGATCCGTTGGCATGGTATTGAGTGGATTTGCTATGACCGTAACCGCGTAGACCTGATATTATGCAGTTCAGTCGCTAACAATGGACTCACTGCGATCGCCCGCTGCTGTTCTCGACCCAACCGCTCCTCAATGCAAATATGAATGCAAATATGAATGCAAATATGACATACGAAGTGACCCAACCCAATGACAGGCAGTCAATTGTCATCATGACAGGATGGGTACAGAGTACGACCAAAAACAGTTAGTCCATTTCTTATTTTATTCAGAATCTACCTAGAACCGATGCCCAATCTTTCCTTAGCCCACTGGCTTGTTGTCATCAGTACCTTAATTAGCCTTGTGGGAGCCTACAGCTACATTCGAGATACATTACAAGGAAGCACTAAACCCAATCGGGTGTCGTGGTCGATGTGGGCCCTTGCGCCATCAATTGGAGCGATCGCCGCTATTACCTCCGGAGGAGATGCATGGGCAACGGTGCGGGTCTTTATGGCTGGATTTTTACCTCTAACGGTTCTATTGGCCTCCTTTGTCAATGCCAAAAGCTACTGGCGCTTGACCCCCTTCGATTTTGGATGTGGCGCACTATCCTTTGCTGCGCTGATTGTATGGCTTGCGGCCGATTCACCACGGATTGCCATTCTTCTTGCTGTTGCTGGAGACGGCTTCGCCGCCATTCCTACTATCTCAAAAGCTTGGCGATTTCCTGAAACCGAAACTGGACTCTTCTTCTGCACAAGTTTCGCCAGTTCACTCTTGGTTTTACCCTCTATTCCAGTTTGGACGATTGAAAATGCTGCCTTTCCCATTCATCTGACGGTTGTGAGTGCGATCGTATTGTTCTCCGTCTATCGTAAGCAATTCAGACTACGGCTCCGCAGTCGGTAGAGGCAAGTGGGTCTTGTCATTCCGCTAGCGATCGCGTCTGAACCCTCATTAGCTCTTTGGGTAATCCCTCATGGGTAATGATTTTTGGTGGTGTGAAGCGACGCCCACACCACCAAAAATCATTACGTGAATACCACTACCGCTCTTTGAAACCCGATTAAATAGCGTTTCTCATGCCATCGTGTCCACCTCGGGACATCGTACTTGCTGTGGCGATCGCCTCTTCTGTGTCCCTGTCATTATGTTGTCACATTTCACTACTATTCTAAGTCTGCTGGCTTTTAGAACCACGTATGAAGGTATCCACCTACCCACATCTTGCTACTCCCTTTTCATCCTCTCCATTAATCACCAGTTTTTACACTGCCATCGGTATTTGGTGCATCCTCGGTGTTTGACTTGTATTTCACCGCAATTTGGGCAGCACAGGCATTAATGAAGGCGATATTTTACCGTTGGCCCGTCAATTTGCAGATCCACAGTGGATGCCGCAGGATTGGTATTTGAATCAACCGGCAGGCTATCGATTTCTGTTTTCGTCGATCGTAGGTCATGCCATTACCCAGATTGGATGGGTTGCGACCTCGGTGATCGGGCGATCGCTCTGCTTTGCTCTACTTGCCATCGGATTGGTATGGATGGCTCAACGGCTCAAGCTCTCCATGCTGATGGTTTGGTTTGTTGCGGCCGCTTGGGTCACCTTTGGGCAAAGTGCGATCGCTAATGAATGGATCGCCCAAGGTTTAGAAGCTAAAGCGATCGCCTATGGGTTCGTCTTTTTGGCGATCGGGTGCTTGCTCCATCACCACTATCGATGGATGGGAATCCTGCTTGGCGTAGCGACCTCCTTCCATGTGTTGGTGGGAGGATATGCGTTCCTAGCAGCGGGAGGTGTCTATTGGCTGAGCGTCTCGCACGCTTCCAAACATCGCGTTGGGCTGCAAACACTAGGCCTATACATCCTAGGGAGTGGCTTTGCCATTCCGGCCGTCATCCGTCAACTAGCAACAATGCTGCAATCCGATGAGCAGGCAGCTATTCCATCCTCGGCAATCTATGTCTTTTTTCGTTTACCCCATCACCTCAATCCCCTCAGTTGGCAAGCCCTGCAATGGGCTGAGATGATGCTCTTTTTAATTGTGTTTAACGTGTGCTTGCTAGCACTCCAGCAAGGCTGGCTACAGCGATCGCCCTTATCTCATGAGCAGCGTGAAGCCGTGGATATCCTATCCAGATTCACGGCTTTTTCCCTTATCCCTTTTGTCATCGGTCTATTGATTGCACCGTTTGATAGTGATGGAAAATGGCTACAATTTTATCCGTTTCGATTCGGTGATGTGATGTTGCCCCTGTCTACCTATCTTCTTGCGGGCCTTCTGCTTCAGAATATTGGCCAGGCGCGATCGCGGCGAATCATGGTCATTGCCCCATTGCTCGGATTAGGTCTCTTTTTTGGAAACTATGGTGCTCAGTTCATTGACGACTTTAGCTCGGTTCGTCAATTTCCCAGCCAGCACCTAGAAATTAGCCGACCGTTGTATGCCCTGTGTCAGTGGGTACAGCAATCAACGCCAGAACAGGCAATGTTTATTACCTCACCGGCGGATTATGAGGAATTTACCTGGCTAGCCGAACGTTCTACCGTTGCAAAGCTGAAGTTTTTGCCCCAATCTGAAGCGGAAATTCAGGAATGGGCCGATCGCCTACGACAACTCAGCAACCTCCCGGACATCATCACAGTTAATCGATCTTTTGAAGAACCTGAATTGATTCGTCAAAAGCTCCGAGACGGATATGCCAGCCTGAGTACAGGTGATGCGATCGCCCTGATGAATCAGTACAATGCCGACTATTTTGTGACCGAGCGCCCGCACCGACTTGAGCTACCTGTTGTCTATCGCAATCGGCGGTTTTTAATTTATCAGCAGAATCCAGATTGAAGAAAACGGGTGGTCAACTCTGCTATCTTGTTTTAATGTGGAATATAGATTTAGGGCATCTATTCCTATTCCTATTTCAGTTTACCTGACTTATTCACTGACTAACTCGTCGTTATTTTTTTATCTAGACATGCCAAAAACTGCTCCATATCAACCGCTTGTTTTTCGTTTGCTCCACAACATCAGTGGGCTGCTAGGTGTCGGCGCAATCATCACCGGATTCTGGGTTTACAACATTTACGATCGCCGCTTTGGTAGCCTACCCTTACCCACTATTTCTGATAGCCAAGGTATTCATGGCACGTTCGGCTTATTTTTTCTACTAATTTTTTCTCCTCTCTCAATTTATAGCCTTTACTGGGGCCACCGCCGACTCGTTCAGACAGATTGGAGTAAACAGCTAACCCGCCAAATGGGCACGCCCATCTGGTGGATGACGCTGCAACGGCTAGCTAATACGCTGATGCTTTTAGCGGCGACGTTTACTGTGATCACTGGTCGCATGATGAAGGAAGCTTGGCTACCAGCCGGCGAACTCTATCACTTGGCGTACAGCTTACACCTCGTTGCTTGGGCAGTATTTTTGGGATCACTCTTGCTTCATATCCTCATGAGCATTAAGGTTGGCGGCATACCGCTGATTCTTTCAATGATCAGCCTTCACTACCGAGCCGAGGATTCACCTACTTTATGGACGGGGCAAATTAAAACCCTGTTCGATCGCTTGCGATCCTAGTCAGCATTATTGTTTCTTAGCCTGTTCCTATTAGAGCGATCGCCCTATGCCATCTCAGTCCTCCCAGACACAAAACACTACCCATGTTTCCCTTCAAGCTATTCGTATCATTGTTCTAGGTGGAATTGTTCTCGCATTTCTGCTACCAGCATTATCTTACCTTCGTCCATCTCCCCCATCTAGACTCCAACCTTCAGATAGTTCATTGCCAACTACAAACTGACGATGGTCAATCGATAGTCAATTTTCCTTATGTATGCTGAACTCTCGTCCCTGACTTTGAAGTGCCTGTTTAGAATAATGTTCTGGGATTGTGTCGGGCAAGTTCACAGTATATTCCCCGTTCATTAATTACCGATAATGCGGGTGGCTTCTGGGGCGCGATCGCATTCTCCTTAAACATAACAGCGGATTTGCTGCCGCTACTGACGTCCAATATAGAAATCCTATTTGGATTGTGAGAAGGATTCCTGCAGAATCCTTCTCACAACAACCATTCTCACTTCACAACTCATTTAGGATTGCTATATAATCGAAATAAGATTGACCGAATTGGAATTCGTTTCGGACAATTGACCCTAGAGCGAAAATGGATGTGAGAAAGGAGGGTGGACTCTCCTTACTCACCCTTCAAAGTGCAGACTGCTCGACCTATTCAACCGTCACTGACTTGGCCAGGTTCCGAGGCTGGTCTACATCTAGTCCTCGGCGCGCCGCAATATGATAAGCCAAAAACTGTAGGGGAATTACAGTTAAGATGGGCGACAGCAGTTCATCGACTGAAGGGACAGGTAAGATATTATCAAATACATCTTGGGCTTCAGCGTCGTTCATCGGTGTCACGCCGATTAACCGAGCGTCCCGCGCTTTCGCTTCCTGCGCATTAGACAACACTTTCTCATAAATTTCGCCCGGCATGGCGATCGCTACTACAGGCACTTTGGCATCTAAAAGGGCGATCGGGCCGTGTTTCATCTCTCCGGCAGGGTAGCCTTCGGCATGAATGTAGCTAACTTCTTTCAGCTTCAGTGCGCCCTCAAGGGCAATGGGGAAATTGATACCACGCCCCAGAAAAATAAAGTCTTGGGTTTCACCAAACTCATGGGCTAGTTCTTCAATATAGCGTTCCTGGCTTTCAAGAATCAGCTCCATTTCTGAAGGCAGTTGCCGCAGTCCAGTTGCGATCGCTTCTAGCTTATCTAGACTGATGGCATTATTGCGATAGGCTAAATCCAACGCCAGCATATAAAACGCAACCAACTGCGCCGTAAAGGTTTTAGTAGCTGCCACGCCAATTTCAATGCCAGCGCGGGTGTCAATCACATTCCCGACCATCGTGGCTAGGGTACTATCGGTGCGATTGGTAATTCCCAACATTTTTGTTTTGTAATCTGGATTGTTGACCGATCGCCGCTTCGACTCCATATCCAATGCCGATAGCGTATCTGCGGTTTCGCCAGACTGGGTGACACCAATGGTGAGAGTATGAGGCATCATCGGCGGTGGTGCATAGCGGAATTCTGAGGCATACTGCACCTGAGTGGGAATGCCCGCTAACTGCTCTAATAAATATTTACCGATTAGAGCAGCGTGCCAACTGGTGCCGCAGGCCACAATTTGAATCTGTTGTAAATCAGTATACATGGCATCGGGTAAGCCAAGCTGCACAGGAGAGCGATCGCTTTGTTTAGCTGTCCAGTCCGGAGTAAGATACGCTTCCAGACAGGCCCGCACGACTCCCGGCTGCTCATAGATTTCCTTGAGCATGAAGTGCTTGAACCCCTGCTTTTCCACCATGATGGGGTTCCAGTTAAGGGTGCGTGGAAATTTTTTGAGGCGATCGCCCGCAAAGTTATAGACCTCTGCACCTAATGGAGTTAGTCTAGCCATTTCGCCATTGCCCAGCACCAGCACCGCGCGCGTATGAGCAACCAGTGCCGGAGTATCCGAAGCACAGAAAAATTCGCCCTGCCCAAACCCGATCGCCAGTGGAGCCTGTTGCCGAACGGCAATCAATTCATCAGGGTAATCAGCACAGACTACAGCCAGCGCAAATGCACCGTCTAGGCGATTAACCGCCTGTTTCACCGCCTGTAAAAACGGGGACTGATACGCCAAGCTTTGACCGTCATCAACCGGATTCTGCATCAGCTCCGCAATCAAATGGGGGATTACTTCAGTATCCGTTTCAGAGCGAAAGGTATGCCCCTTGGTTTTGAGGTCTTCTCGCAGTTCTCGATAATTCTCGACAATGCCATTTTGCACCACCGCAATGCGACAGGCCGTGTCCATGTGGGGATGGGCGTTGTATTCTTCCGGCTTGCCGTGGGTAGCCCAGCGGGTGTGCCCAATGCCGACCCGTGCTAGATTGTCCAACCCTTCTAGTTTGTCTTGAAGATTTCTCAATTTACCCTTGGCACGAACACAGTGAATTTCATCCTCAAAAACTGTCGCAATGCCCGCCGAGTCGTAGCCACGATATTCCAGCTTCTTTAGTCCCTCCAGTAAAATTCCGCTGGCGGTTTGGGTTCCGATATATCCGACGATTCCACACATGGTTCACACTTCTCCTCGCTAGAGCTTGGGACTGATTGTCTGGCAAAGCGACACTGCCCACAGGCAGCGCAGGTTTCGATCATTGTAGGCGATCGCTCCGTCTTTCTTCTCCAGAATTGATCATTTTCTATGCAACTCCTATGCAGTTTCTATGCAAGTGATGCGATCGCGCTGCACCCTCTATCTCTTTCCAACTGTCACACCCTAGACACCCAAAGAATTGCCTATCCGGACAGTTCTATTCATAAAACATAAGCAGTTAGTTCTCTATTAGTTCTCTGGTAAGGATGTTGGGTGGTGCAGGCGTTGCCTGCACCACCCAACATCCTTACATAAATACCACTACCCATAAGCAAAGTAAATTTGTTTGTTTAAGAAGACAAAAATTCTCTTATGTCATTCTGTGGTAATCTTACCCAAGTAGGAATGGAAATGAATGTCATTTTTATTTCGGTGGCTGCCATGATCGTCTGTCCTAGGATTATTCAGAACGGTTATCAGCGTATCTCATGTCTAATCGAAGGCACTCTATGTTATTGCTGTGCTGTTGGTCATTGGTTTACTCGTAGGCAACGATGTAGAACTGGGTGGGAATGCTCGCGCTGCTCAATTATTGGAGTTCTTGAGCGCCCAGAGGTACGATTGAACAAAATTGAGATGGATAATCGTTGGATGGACGAACAGGCGTGGATAGGTTTGTCCAATGGTCTTGGCAGAAGCTATTACTTGTGCTGAACTATCTGCGCTAAACGATAGGGAGCATAGGCTTTAAAGTCGTGTTTCGCATGAGCTTAATAAAATGGTGGCGATCGCCTGACCTTACCTGATTTTTACTGTTGTTGTGTGAGGATATATTGTGCTGCAATCGACTCAGATTTCCCTGTTCGGTCTTATCTCTGTTACTCTGATACTTGGCAATGTTGGACAATCTGCCGCAGTAGCATCCGAGATGGATGAAAATTCGGTAGCTTCTCAGGTGGAAGCGGTGATTTCTAATGAAGCAGACGTGCAAGCTCTGTTGGTGGGCGATCGTGAGCTGGAGGAGGCGATTGGACAGCCAGCTTATTCAGAATCTGATATTCATAGCGCTTCCGCTCCTGATGGTGATTCGGTTGTTCACAGCACGTCTGTTTCTCAACTATCCAGCCCTCGACCGTCTAGTCACTTCTTACTTGAATCCTCTGGCGTCTCCAGTCCCGTTGATGATCCCTCATTCCAAGTCTCCCCAGCGACGCCAATCGCTCAGAGCCGCTTTACTGATCCTGCTGGCAGCGATGCGACCATGGCGGCACAAACAGCGATCGCCCCTAGTGTAGCCGCAACAGAGCAGGGAGCAGAAACCGTTCCAGCGATCGCTAGCCTTACCCAAGACTCAATGGGTCAAGTGACATCCGTTACTCAACTCTCAGATGTACTGCCCACGGATTGGGCCTATCAAGCCCTCCAATCTCTAGTGGAGCGCTATGGCTGCATTGCTGGATATCCAGACGGTTCCTTTCGGGGTAATCGTTCCCTGTCTCGCTACGAGTTTGCGGCTGGATTAAATGCCTGCTTGAACAGTCTGAGTGCTGTGGGTTTAGGCGCGGGTGACTTATCTTCCCTCGAACGTCTACAGAGCGACTTTGCAGCAGAATTAGGGGCACTGCGCGGTCGGATCGATGCCCTCGAAGCCCGAACGGCTGAGCTGGAAGCCAACCAATTTTCCACCACCACTCAGCTCAGTGGAGAAGCCATTTTCGGAGTAGTAGGCGCGACCGGAGCCTACGCCGGAGCCAGAGACCCCGATGGAACACTCGGCATTCTCAGCAACACTGGAGGGGCAGCGGGCGATGACGCTCAGTTTAGTTTCAACTATCGATTACGCCTGAATTTGACCACCAGCTTTACGGGAAATGATCTGCTAATCACTGGGTTACAAGCTTACAGTTTTGGGGGCGACCCTCAAAGCATTCAGGGTACCCTAGGCTATTCCGACCCGCTTTCCCTTAATGCCAGCACCGTGCGGCTGGGCATGGAACCACAGTTCCCCGGCACTAATCCACAAACATTGTCATCCCTCAGTCCTAACGATCTACGGTTATATAAGCTGCTCTACGTCTTTCCTGGATTCGATGATGTCACTTTCTTCGTAGGATCAAATGCTGAAGTGACCGATGCGTTTCCAGCGGTCAGTCCCTTTGCCAGCGATACCCAGGGCGCACTGTCTCGCTTCGCTCCTTACAATGCTGCAGTTCGGGTTTCAGGTGGAACTTCTGGTACAGGCTTGGCAACGGCGGCAGGTTTTATCTGGAATATTGCTGATGGAATTAACTTATCGGGGTTATATGGCAGCGTCAATGCTCCCATCGTAGAAAACCAAGGGCTAACCGGCGCATCTCCTACGCCATTGGGAGCTGGCTTATTTAACGGCAGTCATATCTTTGCTACCCAACTGACCCTTGCACCATCAGATAACTTAGATATTGGGCTGAATTATGCCAATAGCTATCACCAAATCAATATTCTGGGCACTGGGTTAAGTAGTTCAGATATTGGTGCTATTTTGTTCAATCCTAATGCGGATCAACTAGCAGATGTCGGGGGAAATGCGGTATTAGCGATCGCCAATGAAGGGATTCGACTCAATTCCATCGGTGCAACCATCAACTGGCGTGTAGCAGATACAGTTTCGTTAGTTGCCTCTGGTGCGTACATTTTTGCAGACCTGGTAGATGTGGATGCATCGACAAATTTTGTGAACTGGATGGTGGGCATCCATGTGCAAGATATTTTCCAGGACGGTAACTCAGCAGGCATTGCCTTCGGGCAACCGCTAAATCGGGATAGCACAGGTGGCAATGCATTCAATCCTGAAAATGCCGATCCATATCACCTAGAAGGCTACATTAGCTTCCGAGTGTCAGATAATATCACTGTCACACCAGGCGTATTTGCTGTCTTCAATCCAGAAGGGTACAGCGGTAACGATACGGCCATCGTAGGAATGCTACGAACGTCGTTTACCTTCTAAATGCTGCTTACCTTCTAGGCGCTGAGGGCGCAGTAGTCTGCTATAGCAATCCAAATAGGATTGCTATATAATTGACGTAGCGGAAATTATTTAGCTTGTCG
>CAYSIR010000024.1:0-27707 GCA_964431105.1 uncultured Leptolyngbya sp.
AGTTTGGTTGAAGACCGCTGCCACCCAACAAACCTGTTGATGTCCTGCGCTCAACGGACTGACACGCGCTGAGGGAGTCAGTCCCCTGCATTATCTTCATCCCCTATCTTCGTCGCCTATGCTTGGGCAAAGGGTCACAAAACAGTTCAACGTCCCTCTCCAGCTTGCGATGCACTGCGTAAAGGGCCTAGCGACTTTAGCAGAATGCAGCAATTTTGGAGAGAGGCTTACGTTAAAGTCCTGTAGGGGGATATGGGGTCAATGGTTCTGCCGGGCAGCGTCAGTCGTGTGTGTGCCGATCGCAGAACCCAGGCTTGACCTGAATGTTACTCTGTTGGGGATGTCATCTGGTGCAATCGAGTTTGTAAATCGGCCTTAATCCGATTCAAAATCGATTCGTCGTCGAGATCCGCCAAAATTTCTTGAACCACGGCTTTGGGTCCGCCGCTCCCCCACATCGCACCGTTGGCTAAATAGGTTTTGGTGACCTGACCAATGCTGTAAGATGAAACGCCCGCGACCGTTGCCTGAGCGATCGCAACCGGCACGTATGGCCCCAAGGATAAACCACCGGTGACCGGGGCAGCTAAAGTTAGCAGCCCTTTCAGAGAACTTAGCCCAAATGTGGTCAGCAGTTCGCTGGCTGTGATGCCGCCCATACCAACAGCAATGTGCTGAAGTAGTTTTGCAGCTCCTTGCTCAGTCATGGGCAGCCCGTATAGGCGAGACAGGATGATAATCATGCTGATATCTACGATCGCACCGCCCAACATATCTAAGGCAGTCATGGGGTTTACGGCAACGGCGATCGCCTTTGCCATGGCAGCATTCCAGATCATATCTTCAGCACTGCGATCGCGGATGTCTAGTTTGCGCTGCACAACCTGGGTATTCACATCATCGGCATATAGCAACGTGTTAAGGGCAACCAGCGCCGTCCCATCTCGATTTAGAATATCGAGGATCTTAAGTTTGAGGGCTGTAATATCTGGAAGACCCGGCTCATGGGTAATGGTGAGAGTGCCCTCAGGGCTGCGCCACGCCTGGGTCACGATTGGGGCGGCTGATGTCATCACAATTTCGTCCGGCGATAGCAAATCCCGCACTCGTTGGTCGCGGATAGTCTCGTAAATTGAATGGCGATCGCCCGGTGGATATTGATCAATTTTGTTGAAGACCAGCAGCATCGGCTTATTGGCGGCTCGGAGCTGCGCCAGCGCTTGATATTCAACCTGAGTCATGTCTCCTGCCACAACAAACAAAATCAGATCAGCATGGCGGGCAACCTGCTGGGCGAGTTGCTCACGCGCTTCACCGCCGATTTCATCAATGCCTGGCGTATCCAATAATTCAATGCGCGATCGCCCAGTTCCTGGCAGGGCAACAGTTAATATATCTTGATGGCTACCGGCGATCGCCGAGCGCTCCACCGTCCAAGTAGCCCCCTGCACAGATTGCGTGACGCCATGCACCGCCCCCGTCTCAAAAATGGGCTGCCCTAGCAACGCATTGAGCAGAGATGACTTGCCCCGCCCGACCATGCCAAACACGGCAATCTGAACCGTTTGCTGCTCTAATTTCTGCTGCAACTGCATCAATTGCTCGAAGGCTTGCCCAAATTCATGGCGCTCGCGATCGGTTAAGCGCCATTGTTGGGTTAGCTGCCGAATGGCATCTTGGGCGTGGCGATACCCCAGCTCTGTTTGAATAGACTGAACATTACGGATAGCATCATCCAACTCACTCATTAAATTGGACGGATGGGAAGACGGATCAGGCTGAACCATACAGGAAACCGTAAGGACTGGGAATGAGTTGGCTGGTTTGGTTGCGGTGGCGCGACGATGTGCCCGTAACTGCCCATCGCAATCCTCAAAGGGGGAGAGACTAGCCCTTGCGGCGCTGATAGCCCGGCTGCTCTCAGCGCCATACCATCCTAGACGACCTCTATGCAAAGCGGAGGGCGGGATTGTCAGAGACACTTTTAGCGGCTGTTATGCTGGCATGAACCTTTTTACTCACGCTGTGTAGCCCCAAGTCGATGGCAACGGGTTCAAAAACAAAGCGGCGACGTTGGACTCTTCCAGCATCCGCCACCCATCACAGACTCAGGCCCGTAGCCAGCAGCTACTAAGGGGTTCGACTAACGGAACCGACGCTTACGCCGTGCCATGACTGCTTTGCGCTTTCGCTTTTCTTGCGGTGTTTCATAGTGGCGATGGCTTTTTACGTCAGCTAAGATACCGGCTTTGGAAACCTGCCGCTTAAATCGACGCAGTGCAGATTCGATTCCTTCGTTTTCACCTAAGACCACCTGGGTCATGTATGCTCACTCCTTAATGCAATGTAATTAACAAAACTTAGTGCGTCAAACGAGCGCAGTCCTTAAAGATTTGCGCGTTAGGAAATTCAAACGTCATTCTGCTGTTTTGCCGCCATTTTTGCCCGCGATCGCACGGATACAGTCCGCGTGAACAATCAAGAGCCATGAGAACCGGCAACGCACTTTCTCAATTAGACAATATTCATTTTAGCGAAGCTCTGGAACTCATCACACCCGGCTGAGACAAAATATCTTAATGGGTAAACCCGTCAATCGCGCGCTGGAGAGGATCGCCCGTCTCACGCTGCACAACCCGAATGCGCGATTCCATAAATCGATTCATCCAGGTTTCCAAATAATGACGGTTTGTGTGTTTTTGGTTGACATCATTTGTGGTGAGCGGGTGAGGGGACAAGCCCTGCATGGCGGCTGTTGTGACACAAAACATGGATTTTTGGAAGCTTTCGCAAATTTTGACTCGCAGATCATCCTCTTGCCGTGTGGTTTTGCGATAAAAGTCATGTAAGTAGTCGGGCAAAAAGTGGCGCATATCCTGCATTAGTAAGGTTGGTGGAATGCCTGAACCTCCAATTGGCAGCGGATCAGCAAACAGCGCACCGTAGGCAAAGTCAGCCTGGAAGGGTGGAATTTGGGCGGCTTGGGCATTGTATGAAACGGTTCCTGGAAATGGGGTTCCTCGAAAAAAGATGGCTTCCACGTAGGGAACAGCCGTGTCTGTTAGGAAGGTCAATTCTGCGGAGGGAGGCACAATTTCATAGGTGGCTGTGCCCAGTTGTACCGGATAAGTAATGGGCTTATCGGCATTTGCAACTAGCCCCGCCAGGATATGGGCAACGACATCTTGAATGTGGTGAATTTCGCCAGCATCATAGCGATTGGACAAGCTGATAAAGATGTCGCTCATAACGCGCCAGAACTGTCCTAGCCCGCTGTAGTAGGCCATCATGCGGATGTGTTCGGGCAAAAATTCAGGAAATAGCCGATGCAGCGCCATCATGAAGGGGTTGTATTTGAATTTGGCACTAATTAAAGCGTCAGCATTTTGGCGGAATTCTGCTGTATCAAGGTAAGTGTCTAACCCGCCGCCGCCATGCCAGAACATTCCTTTCATGCAGTATTCAGCGTATTCATAATTGATGCGATCGTGCCACCAGTGTCGTAGGAGCTGTGACCAGGATAAGTTGCCATTGAAGTACTTGAAGAATGGCAGCATGACTAGACACTGGTGTTCTGCAATGTAGTTGAGATTGCGAGAGTAGGCATCTAGAACAACGCCATAGCTTTTGAGGATACCAACCACTTCGATGACGTTGTTGGGGGAGTCGTTGAGAAGGGCATCGCCCGATTCTAGGCGATGAATGTAGGCGGCGAGGGGATGATTGGAGGCTTCAATTGGACTGCTCAGCATGGCAAAGGATGAATCTAATGAACGGAATTGATGAAGGAGATTGGTGAACGACCGTCGTGAACAACATGGCTCTTACTGGTAAGGATTGTGTATGGCACTCAGCCTCTGCCATCAAACGTCTTTACATGACACCACTATCCCCGAATGCAGCTCTATCCATTACGCAGATCTGGCTGAAATCTGCAGTCCTCAGTTCACAAACGAGGACTCTGAGTGGCCGCTAGAAGGGGTATGAAGCAAAAGGTCTAGCGAGTTTTGCGTGATGCATAGAATGCAGCTAGGGGGCGATCGCTGGCATGGGTGGCTGGCTGAGTTCGCTCTTGAGCGGTGGAGAGGATTGGGTGGCGATCGCAGGGGCTTTGAGCAATAGTGCGCCGGCTTCGGTTTCGCTCCAGCGGACAAGCCAGTTGGGCTGTAATCCAAATATTAAGATGAGAACGACCAAGGTTAGAGCTGGCAGGCGATCGCCCCATTTTACCTGTGGCAGTTGGTCGAACGGTTCGTTGAGGCGGCCAAAGAAAACACGGTTAATCATCAGCAAAAAGTACACGGCGGTCAGCCCTGTGCCCACCATACACAGCAATGTTTGGATAGGAAACATGGGAAAACTGCCGCGAAACACCATAAACTCTGCAATAAAACCCACCATTCCTGGAATTCCGGCACTGGCCATAGCGGCTAAGATCATCAGACTGCCAATAATCGGCAAGCCGCGCTCTGGGTTGAGCAAGCCTCGCAAAGTCCGAACATCTCGCGTTCCTGTTTTTTTGGCGACGACACCGACGAGCAGAAATAGCAGCGCCGAAATCAAACCGTGACTGACCATTTGGGCAACAGCAGCCATGATACTGAGCCGAGTTGTGGCTGCTACTGCCAGCAAGATGAAGGCCATGTGAGCGATGGAGGAGTAGGCGACTACTTTTTTCATGTCCTGCTGGGCGATCGCACAACAAGCACCATACAGGGCGCTGATGGCAGCCCAGGTTGCCAGCCATGGCGCTAGATAAACCCAAGCATCTAAAAACATGGATAAGCCGAATCGTAGCAATCCGTAGGTTCCTAACTTAAGCAGTACGCCAGCCAGTAGAACTGAGACGGGGGTGGAGGCTTCGACGTGAGCATCGGGAAGCCAAGTGTGGAGTGGAAAAAATGGGATTTTAATGCCAAACCCCAAGAGGATGCCGGACAGTAGCAGAATTTGAGTGCCCAGCGGCAGTAGCTGCGATCGCTCCGGTGCATAGGCAAAGTCTGGCGCACCCGTAAACCAAACGGTTCCCAAAAACGCCGCCAGCACCAATACGCCAGAGACCGCCGTGTAAATGAGAAACTTGGTAGCTGCATAGCCGCGACGCTGCCCGCCCCAGATGGCAATCAAGAAATAGAGCGGGACGATTTCAACCTCGTAGAACAGAAAAAACAGCAGCAAATTTTGTGCTAAAAATGCCCCTGTGACTCCAATGTTCAAAATCAGGATGAGAATGTAGTAAAACCGGGGACGAGGGATGTCTGGCTCGGTCGCCGCGATCGCAATAATCGTCAGCAGCGCATTTAAGAACAAGAGCGGTAGTGACAGCCCATCCAAGCCTAGGCTGTAGTTTAGGCCGATTGCGTCTAGCCATGGGATGAACTCGGTAAACTGCATGTCTTGAGTGTGCAGGTCAAACTGTAGACCCAGGGCAATCGTCCAGACAAACAGCGCGATCGCCACTGCCAACGCAACGCGACGAACCAAGCGGGCGGATGATGTATTCGGCAATAATCCGATCACAATCGTACCGACCAATGGCAATCCGATTAAGACACTCAGCATAGGTTTCTCGTCTATTCTCCAATTGCTTTCAAATAAACTGTTGGGTGGACGTTATGAATGTAGTGCGATCGCCCCAACATAACGCCAGAAGCAAGCATCATGGCTATGGAACGAGCTTGAGTATCTATAAACGTGTAGAGATTAAAGAGATTAAACTGATGACCGCTCTTAACCCATCGGTAAATTGACAGTCACAATTAACAGCAATCCAACCCCTAATAAGATCGTCAAGACATAAAAACGGAACTGACCTGAGACGTTGTACCTCAAACTTTGACCACCGAGAATAGTAGCCAATCCTACAAAATTCACCATTCCATCCACCACGTAGCGATCGATCCAGTCGGATAACCGCGAAAGCCCCCCCACTGCCGCCACAACGGTGAGTTCATACAATCGTTCGATATAAAAATCGTAGGCAAATAAATCTTGGAAAAAGCGCACAGGTGCCTGCATTGGTCGCGACCAATCTCGCCGTAAATTCAGCATAAAACCAACGGCAGCCCCAACGACACCTGATCCGACGACCAACGGCAGCGCCACTTGAATGATCAACGCATCAGAGAGCGTTAGCGGCGTGACCGGACTCAGCCAAAATTGCCAACGCTGCGGTACAAGGTAGGCAATAAGAGTAACAATGCTCAGCGTCACCATCGGAATCGCCATCGGCCAAGCCACTTCAGGAGCGCGGCGAGTTTTTGGCTGAGGCAGGCCGAGGAAAACCAGGCGGAAGATGCGGGTCAGATTAATCGCGCTGAGCAGATTTGCAAAGCACAGCACCGCCAAGAGCCACCAGGATATTTGCCATGTACCATTCAGCCAACGGCTGAACGTCCAAAACATTCCCATCGGTAAGAGGGCAACCAAGCCGGATGCCCCCACAACAAAAGCGGTTGTGGTTGCGGGCATTCGTGACCACAGCCCTCCCATTTCAGTGATATTTTGTCCACTGGTCGTCAAAATAATCGAGCCAGCACTCATGAACAGCAGGGCTTTGGCGATCGCATGGCTGAACAACAGCAATAGCGCAATATCCACATGCCCCAGCCCTACCGCAATGAACACCAACCCAAGATAAGCACTGGTGGAATGGGAAAGGGTACGCTTAATGTCAACTTGGGCGATCGCCATCAGTGAAGCCCCAATTGTGGTGATACTTCCAATTACAATTAGGGCATCGGCAGCGATCGGTGACAGCGTAAAAACCGGCTCCAGCTTAATCAGCACATACGCCCCAGCAGAAACCACAACAGAATTTCGCAGAATACCAGCCGGATTCGGCCCTTCCATCGCTTCATCAAGCCAGAGGTTCAGCGGAAACTGAGCGCACTTACCAGTTGGCCCAGCAATGAGTGAAATGCCAACTAGGGCAGCCACAAAAGGCGTTAAAGGAGCCGTTGCTGCCCAATCTGCCAATTCCGAGAATGTTAATCCAGACCCATAGCTGGATAGCGCGACCAATCCCATCAGCAGAATGATGTCACCCACCCGTTTTGTTAAAAATGCATCCCGTGCCGCCGTGACGACGAGGGGTTGGGCATACCAAAACCCAACGAGCAGGTAGGTTGAAAGCGTGAGCATTTCCAGCAGTCCATAGCTCAGGAGCAGGGAATCACTGATGGCAATACCCGCTAGCGCACCTTCAAAAAAGCCCATCAGCCCAAAAAAACGAGCGAGCGACCAATCCTTTTCCATGTAGCCCAAGGCATAGATCTGCGTCAGCAGGCTAATGCCGGTTACGACTTCCATCGCCCCTAGGCTGATCGGCGAGATTTCAACCGCCAGGGTCAAATCCAGATCCGCAGCGTGTAGCCAATGCAGGGTCAACTGTTGCGGTGCCTGTCCCCAAATTATCCAAAATCCAATTGACCCATGCACAAATGACGCTAGGGTCATCAACAGATTAATGTAAGCGCCGGGGCGCGGCCCGGTGCGCCGAATCCATCCGGTAGACCACGGCAATGTCATGATTGAACCCAACAGCCCATACAGCGGGACGAGCCAAACGGTTTGCAGCAAAAACTGATCCATAGACTGAGGAAGCAAGAACGGCTAAAGGAATCCCTGCAAGCAGAACATTCAGAGCGGTTTGCAGGGAGGGCATTCTGATGATTTTGATGATCAATGTTGATAATTGATATTAAGGATTTCAATCAGGGAGTGATGAACCTGCCCAACCAGCAATGCCCGCATTTTGCTGCGATCGCACAGCCAGGCAGCAATCCTAAATGAATTATCTCAAATATTTGTGAATCTTATTGGCAACCGAGCAAGAACCTCCGGGCTTTTGTGAGTACACTGCGTTAAACTCTCGCTCTTCAATGGATTGAGCGCACAGCGTTACTCAACCCCTAAAACACATATCTCAACATTTGCAGCAACTGCGATCGCTTCATCATGTATTTAATTCTCGAATTGCAAAAAAACATAAAGCAATTCAACCAAATATTGAACTCTCCTTGATTCCATCAAAACTGTTACCAAATCTTGGTAGGATGAGCGTTAAGGCAGTGATGTAAAGAAATTTTTTCTGGCATCATGCGGTTAGGTTCAGATGTCGTCAATCCTCTATCGTTGACTCAAATTTGCCAACTCAATTTGAAGGTGCTAGTTGAATCATGGCGTTCAAGTTTAGATAGATGTCGAATAGGTATAAAAGCAGCCATTTGTGTTAGTAAAATGGCTGGTTATTTTTGCTAATTCTGCTGGTATAGCGTGATGAGTTTGATACTGTGACTGGAAATTGTGACTGGAAATTGTGACAGAGAGTTTTAATATTTGAACAGATTTGCAGCAGTGTTGAAATTTCATGATGAACGCTTAGCTTTGAAGGCACATCTGTGTATCTTGGATTGCTTGGTCCAACAGCGATCTGAAACCCTCATTTGCAGTTGTTCAAAAACTGAGCTTTGAGAACCTTAGAACCTGAGTGGTTCTGTTTGTACGATGACTGTCCATGCACCCTGCTCAAATGCGATCGGGGTACGTTGCTCAAACGATAAAGCTAGATTATCTTTCGCATAAACAAGAATCATTTTGGTTTATGTTGTCAAACTGGATCAGCCACCTGTATTCTTAAACTTGGGATTTTCAAGGTGTTTTTCTGATTATTTAGGATGGGTTTCTCCGTCGATAAATTCAGGAGAGGGAAGCAAATTTACTGGTTTTGCAGGAGAGTTAAGAGATGCCGATTGCAGTCGGAATGATTGAGACAAGGGGATTTCCTGCCGTTGTTGAAGCGGCAGACGCAATGGTCAAAGCGGCTCGCGTCACCTTGGTCGGCTACGAAAAAATTGGCAGCGGTCGAGTGACGGTGATCGTACGGGGCGATGTTTCTGAAGTCCAAGCGTCCGTATCGGCTGGCATCGAATCGGCAAAGCGTGTCAATGGTGGTGAAGTTTTATCAACCCACATCATTGCTCGTCCTCATGAAAATTTGGAATATGTCTTACCTATTCGATATACCGAAGCCGTTGAGCAGTTCCGAATGTAGGGAGTCTCTGGGAAAGTGAGCCTCTGGTGAGCTTCCGTAGATAAGCTGGGCGCGATCGCTTCGCATCTCATTCTTATCTAAGCATAGTTTTTGCGATACCTTTGTATAAACGTTAACTGGAAGGGAGTTTGATTTCATGGCAATTGCAGTTGGAATGGTAGAAACATTGGGTTTCCCCGCAGTAGTAGAAGCCGCAGACGCGATGGTTAAAGCGGCTCGTGTAACCCTAGTGGGCTACGAAAAAATTGGTAGTGGTCGAGTGACGGTGATTGTTCGTGGTGATGTATCTGAGGTTCAAGCATCCGTCGCAGCGGGTATTGATAATGTGAAGCGGGTCAATGGTGGACAAGTTCTTTCCACTCACATCATCGCTCGCCCCCACGAGAACCTAGAGTACGTTTTGCCGATTCGCTACACCGAAGCTGTTGAAGCGTTCCGTGAGAGCGTTAGCGGCATTCGCCCCATGAGCCGCTAGTTATCTGATGCAGATGGCTAAAGTTTGCGGCACGATTGTTAGCACCCAGAAAGAACCCAGCCTAACCGGGGTCAAGTTCTTACTTTTGCAACTGTTGGATGAGAATGGAAATCCGTTGCCGGAGTATGAAGTTGCCGCTGATAGCGTTGGGGCTGGGGTAGATGAGTGGGTTTTGGTCAGTCGAGGCAGTGCTGCACGGCAGGTCAGCGGCAGCGAGAAGCGCCCACTAGATGCTCTGGTGATTGGCATCATCGATACCGTTAGCGTTGGTCGGCGATCGCTCTACAGCAAGCGTGAATCCGACCGATAGCGGTGGCCGTGACGCTAAGTCATGCCGCCTAGGTAGTTTGGGACAGGGGCAGCGTTTGTCCGGCTGGGTATGGGGCAATCGTTAAGTAAGTGCAGCCACTCGATGGCTGCCATTACTCTCATGACTCTAATGGTTCTCCGGGTCACTGAGCTATCGTCGGTTGTCTCTCAGTTGCGGCTTCTCGGCTTCGGCAGGTGAATTTGGCGATCGCTGTACGTGCTGGTTCTATTGGATCTGTTCTACTGGATCTACTGTTTTGTAATTGGTCAGGAGGGAATATTTGATGGTTACTCATCACTCCGCTACTCCCCCGACCCCTTGGTCGAAAAGTTTGGCACAACCTCAAATCCACGACAGCGCCTACGTTCATTCCTTTGCCAACATTATTGGCGATGTGACTATTGGGTCAGACGTTGTGGTTGCACCAGGAACGTCGATTCGCGCAGATGAGGGAAATCCCTTTTTCATCGGTGAGGGGAGTCGCGTTCAGGATGGGGCGGTAATTCACGGACTAAAGGAAGGGCGCGTCACAGGCGACAATCGTGGTTCTTACTCAGTGTGGGTCGGCAAGCGTGCCACAATTACGCACATGGTGCTAATTCATGGCCCAGCTTACTTGGGTGACGACTGTTTTGTTGGGTTTCGCTCCACGATTTTTAATGCGCGAGTGGGTCAGGGATGTATTGTTATGATGCATACCCTGATCCAAGATGTTGAGATTCCAGCCGGTAAGTTTGTACCATCTGGCGCGGTGATTACGTCGCAGCAGCAGGCTGATCAGTTGCCTGATGTGCAGGAGGCTGACCGGCGATTTGTTCAGCACATGATTGGCGATCGCACGGTGCTGCGATTAGGGAAAAACCAGACTGGCTCCACGACTACCGTTTCGACGATTCGGCGTGAGCTAGAGCAGACTTATCAAACTAGCGGTGATCGAATGGATGGGGGCAGTAGTAGCGAGGGTCTACAGAGTATGAAATTGAGTCCAGAGGTTATAGAGCAAGTTAACCAACTGTTAGCTCAAGGCTATCGGATTGCCACTGAGTTTGCAGATGCGCGACGGTATCGTACCAGTTCATGGAAGACGGGGCCGTCAATTTCTGCCAGCCGGGGATCGGAGGCGATCGCGGCCCTTGAGCGATGTTTGAACGAACACAGTAGCGAGTATGTCCGAATGGTTGGGGTCGATACCAATTCTAGGCGACGGATTGCTGAGGTGATGCTGCAACGACCAGGTGAACATAACGGACATACTTCGAGTTCATCCGCAGGCTATGCATCTTACTCATCGCCCCCATCCTCTAACGGTAAGATACCGTCCACCCCTAGCAGTGGGCATCAGATTCATCAGGTGCCTGAAGTCACCGAGCAGATTCAGCATTTGCTAGCCCAGGGCTACCGTATTGGTACAGAACACGCGGATGCACGTCGATTCCGCACCAGTTCATGGAAAAGCTGTGCGCCTATCCAGGCTACTCGCCTAGATGCCGTGATGCAGGAATTAAATGCTTGTTTAACCGATCATGCTGATGAGTATGTACGGTTGATTGGGATTGACACTGACTCAAGACGTCGGGTAGCAGAAACGATTATTCAGCGTCCAGGTGAGTCTAGCCCTCTATCGCAACCCAGTTCTGGAGCGAGCCACTCGGCTACGCCACGCACTCCGGTGACGTATGCCAGCCATTCTTCTCCTGCAAACATGGGCCGCGAAGTTGCCGATCAGGTGCATCAATTACTGGCCCAAGGCCATCGTATCGGCATGGAATATGCGGATAAGCGCCGTTTTCGCACCGGCTCATGGCAGAGTTGCCCGTCGGTAGACTCTAAGCGCCCCAATGAAGTGTTGGCAGCTCTGGAGTCTTGTGTTGCGGCCCATGCAGATGCGTATGTACGGCTGATTGGGATTGATGTCAAGTCTAGGCGGCGGGTCGCTGAGATTATGGTTCAGCGTCCGGGCGATCGCCCAGTCGAATCATCCTCAAGTCGGGCTTATCAGGAGTCGAACCATTCAGCATCTAGCAGGCGGTCTTACAGCGCCAGCAGCGCCAGCAGCACCAGTCAACTTGGGGCAGATGTGGCTGAGCAAGTGCGTCAACTGCTTGCACAAGGGTATCGCATCGGCACTGAACATGCCGACAAACGACGCTTTCGTACCGGGTCTTGGAAAAGCTGCGAGCCGATTGCATCGACTCACCCTAGTGATGTAATGGCGGCTCTCGAAGCCTGTATGGTCGAACACGCTGGCGAGTATGTTCGCATGATGGGCATCGATACAGAATCCAAGCGTCGGGTTGCTGAAGTGATGATTCAACGTCCCTAGGTGGCCTCGCGCTCTATGCAGTCATCATTGGAATGGAGGCAAACGGCGGCTGTCTCAATGGCACCGCTCCTGAACTCTTTTGATGATCAGGCGGCTCTTCGCTAATTGGGTTGGTGTGGGTGCATCATGACTCAGCTTGTCCTTTGTCATGCATAACTGCCGGTTGCAGAGCGCGATAGGAACGGCGGTCTTGTTAATCTCGTTGCTTTGGTTTCACCACGTTAATAGATCACTCAGCCCTCATTGTCTTGTTACGTTTGAGTTCACTCACCACTGACCACGGATTCGCTGCACGGTGTAATGATGAACTGACCGCGCTCTGTCACGGCTGAATGGATGCTTTCTTATCCTGCAATGATGCACTGAATTCATGAGTTTGCCATTGCTGCCACCGACTAATGAAACACACTTCACCATGAGTGGAGACGTGACGCTTCATCCTGGCGCAGCGATCGCTCCGGGAGTGGTGCTGCAAGCTGATCCCGGCAGCCGTATCATCATTGAAGCAGGCGTCTGCATTGGCATGGGAGCCTTGCTGCACGCCTACCAAGGTCAGCTAGAAATTGCGCAGGGTGCTGCGCTTGGCTTCAAAGTATTGGTGGTAGGAGCAGGGCGCATCGGCGCAAATGCCTGCATTGGACCAGGGGTCACTATCATTGCCAGCTCAGTAGAGGATGGATCTGTCATTCCCGCAGGAACGATCATTGGCGACACTGGGCGATCGCCCGCCCCGCCTGAAACGTCCCCTTCCTCTGAAGCTACAACAGCCGCGCCGCCCACTCCCCCCAGCCACTCCAGCCACTCACCCACGCCTGGTCACCATTCCACCGAACTGCCAGAACCTACCCCCATCGTGAGCAACGCCTTTAGCTACACGGCCTACAGCGAAACCAATGTTTATGCAGCTAGCTATGCTGTCGCCAAGGATGAATCGACTGCCACATCGGATCAACCCTCCCATACCTCCTCGGCGGACGGCGATTCAGCCGCAGAACCGACGCCCCCGACAAAGGAAAACTCGCCCTCGAATTCGGCTGCTGGTTCTGTCTCTGGTCAAGCCTCTTTGAATCGCCTGGTGGGAATGTTATTTCCTCACCGCCAAGCTTTGGAGAATAAGTCCGATGAGAATCAAGATAGTTCTTCAGATACTGCTGACCCGTTTTTATGACGTTGGTAGTCCTCAATTGGTAAGGGTTTTAGGTGGTGTAGGCGATGCTTGCACCACTTAAAATCCTTACATGAATGCCACTACTATGACGTTTTCATGGTTTGACCCAGCCGGCTTGGATTCATACTTGGATTTATATCAAGGCGGGCGCGATCGCAGGCGAAAGTCCTATTAAGGAACAGGCGGCGTTCAGAGAACCGGGTTAGGATGATGGGTAGAACATTTTAAGATACATCCCCGCTGATCCACCATTAACGAGGCCTGACATGGAGGTTCGCAACAGACATTCACGATTATTAGAAGCATCCGGGCGATCGCTTGATTTTCGCGAACAAGCGCTAGGGCTAGTGTCAACGCGCAGCTTTCCGGCAATTGTGGGCACGGCTGACATGATGCTGAAATCATCAGGGGTACGGCTGTTGGGGTATGAAAAAATTGGCAGTGGCTACTGCACAGCCGTAGTACGCGGCGGGCTATCGGATGTTCGCATTGCTGTCGAAGTTGGGGCTGAAACGGCACAACAGTTTGGTCAATACGTTTCAAAATCCGTTATCTCGCGACCCCTGGCAAATCTAGATATGGTGTTGCCCATTGGCAGCCGACTGATTGAGATGTTGGGCGATCGCGGTTATAGTCGCCTGAGCCATCAAGCAGTGGGGCTTCTAGAAACCCGTGGATTTCCGGCTATGGTTGGGGCCTGCGATGCCATGCTGAAGTCTGCTGAAGTGCAGCTCGCGGCTTATGAAATGGTGGGGGATGGGCTTTGTACGGCAATCATTCGTGGACGGGTGGCAGATGTGGTGGTGGCGGTTGAAGCTGGAATGCACGAGGCGGAGCGCATTGGCGAACTTCATGCCATTATGGTGATTCCTCGCCCGCTGGATGACATGGAGCATACCCTACCGGTGGCAAGCTGCTGGCTCGATAAACCAGAACCGCTGGAAGTGCCGCTTGATCTACAGCAACAGGAAACTGAATTAGTAGAATTGCCCAACGTGCGATCGCTGCCTAAATCCCAAGAAGAAGCGCTTGATTTGGATGAATCCGAACCCGAAACGGTGATTGCTGAACCGGTTCAGTTGGATGAACGGCTGCCGCAACCGCTCAACTTACCGCAGTCAGAGCCTCAGTCAGAAGCACCGTCAACCCCCAGGCGCGATCGCAATTTCGACAATTCTGATGAATGGCTATCGTGATCAGCACAGGTTCAGCTAGGGAATTATCTTTTTAATTCATCGGTTCCTCAGTCCCAGCTTTCACCCAGCTTTCACAATAGGCGACCCGTGACACCAAGCATTCCTAGACTAGCGCGCTGTGATTACCCGCTGCATGGCTTGGACTAAGCGCTGATTCTCACTCGGCAATCGCACCGCCACCCGGAAAAAGCAATCACCCAGTTCTGGAAAACTAAGGCAATCGCGAATCAAAATGCGGTCAGCTTCGAGTAAGCCCTGTTGAAGGGGCAGGCTCGATCGCTGAGTCTTCACCAACAAGTAGTTCGCAGTTGCAGGGAAGACCTGACAGGAGAGCAGTTTCAGTTCATGCCCTAATTGCTGACGGGCGGGTGGCAACCACTGCCACGTCTGCTGCTGGAAGGTCGTATCTTGCACCGCTGCGATTCCGGCGGCTTCTGCCAGGGTATTCACAGCCCAGGGATCGCGCCAGCTTTGCCACCGCTGCACGCGGTCTGGATGGGCGATCGCATAGCCCAAGCGCAGCCCCGGTAAGCTGTAAAATTTGGTGAGCGATCGCACAACGACTAGGTTTGGATAATTGGCCACCTGTTCGATGAGGCTCTGTTGCTCATGGGGTCGCAAAAAATCCATAAATGCCTCATCGACCACAACCAGCGCCAGCGCTTCAGCCGCCGCCAACAGGGTACTCACTGACCACATCTGTCCGGTGGGGTTGTGCGGATTATTGATGATGACACCGCAGCGATTGCATGGCGCGGGGAGTGTTGTCAAATCTAGCGGTGGCACTGGCTGACCGGCAATCATCCTATCTAAATTCAGCGGCTGTTCCATGATCCGTGCGCCAAACGCTCGGAGCGATCGCCCATAGTCGCCAAAAGCCGGAGTTGGTAGCACCACGGCATCCAATTGCGCCAGTTCATAGCCCGCCCAAGTCAGCAACTCTGCGGCTCCATTGCCGGGTAAAATCCAACCCGGCTCGATACCATGAAATTCAGCGAGGGCGGTTCTAAGGGCAGGGTAGCCTGGATCGGGGTAGGACGGCAGCTTTGAAAGGTGATCCTGAACAGCCGCGATCGCACAGGCAGGCGGCCCTAATGGGTTAATGCTGGCTGAAAAATCAAGCAGTTCATCAGGGGAACAACGGGCGATCGCCGCCGCCCAATTGCGATTACCGCCATGATGCGGGCGCGGCGCAGTGATGGAAGAAAACATCAAAGAGGGCAACAAAGAGGGCAACAAAACCATTAAGAACATCGACTGGAATCCAGCAAATCAGTGCAGTTCTGCCCAGGGTGAAGTACGGTTAGAACAGACTTACACAGACTCACACAGACTTACACAGACTCACTTGTCATCATGGCGCATTTTGCGTCCATTAACTGGAACTCCCCGCCACAAGATGGTTGCTCAATGCATACATTCCTGAACGGCTGGGCACTGCGGGATTCAATCACTTGAGTTCATTCACCTACCTATTTTGGAGTGATCTCTTCATGATGTTGGATATGCCCCAATAGCTCCGTTCATAGCCGTAATGATGAACCATGTTTCAACAGCCATCTGTGCGATCGCTCCTCACAACTAACGGCGGATCATGGTATAGATCGTGAGGGTTTGAGTCGATGCAATCGTTCCTCCCATCCCTGAGGTCAGATTCCTCAAGCCTCACCGTCCCATTGCTGCTGGACTGAAATTACCATTATGGAATGGCTGTTATGGAATGGCACATCACAGATGCTCAGAGTTTAAGAATTATTGACCAAGAACTTGGTGACCACACATTTTCGCCCTCACAGTACGAAATTGTGCGCCGAGTGATCTATGCAACGGCTGATTTTGACTATGCGTCACTCATCCATTTTTCGGAACAATCTCTACAAGCCGGAGCCGCTGCCCTCGCTGCCCGCAGCACCATCATTGTAGATGTGCCCATGGTGCAAGTTGGCATTATGCCTAACATCCAAGCCAGTTTTGCCAATCCGGTGTATTGCAGTATGGAAGCCATCACCCGCCCACAGCGAGAAAAAAGTCAAGTTGCTTGGGGCATTGAAACACTGGCCCGCCGCTATCCGGAGGGCATTTTTGTGATTGGACAGGCCCAAACCGCCCTATCTGCGGTCATTGCCCTCATCGAGTTAGAAGAGATTAAGCCTGCACTTATCATTGGCACACCGGCTGGATTCGTGGGTCTGTCAGATACTGGCGATCGCCTTGCCCGTACCCAAACGCCTCATATTTTAATTAACGGTCGTAAAGGTAGTGCAGTTGTTGCCGCCGCCATTGTTGCTGGGCTGGCTGCCTTAGCATGGGAGGCCTACGGGCATTCCTCAAATGGGGTCGGCTGAGCAACTTGTTGAAGGATGAAGGGCAATGCAGAATTGGCAACCAAGATAGTCTCCCAAATTCTGTGCTACGGGTGCATCCGCCCAGCCATCGAGCAACGCCGATAGGTTGGGCAGCGAAGTTGCGATCGCCAAGTATTGAAAATCATGAAGCCAACCCGCCCAAACACCAGTCCTAAGTCTGTTGCTGCCACTCGCCCAGAAGGTGCCCTATCGATGCTCGACTGGAGCATCACCAGCCAGTTTGTGTGGGCAGGGGCGATCACGCTAGTTTCAGCCGCCGCTACAGCCCTCAACTTGGGCTTGGTCGAAACGCTGGAACAGCAATTGCAGGTACTGCACTTCGAGCTACGCGGCCCGGTTTCCGCCCCGGAAGATATTGTCATCTTGGCGATTGATGAAACCTCCCTCGGACAGCAGGCATTTTATCAACGTGATCCGAAACAGTATGCCTATTTAGAATTGTTGCAAAGTTGGCCGTGGCAACGAACTGCCTATGCGATCGCGGCTGAAAAAATACTTGGGGCAGGGGCACGGGCGATCGCCCTCAATGTTATTTTTGCAACACCCAGCAGCTACGGTTCAGGTGATGATGAGCGCCTGTCTATCGCGCTTGAACAATATCCGGAACAAATTGTACTAGGGGCGCAATATACCCAACAAGAGACGACCCAAGGCTATTCGACTCAGCTTATCTCACCCATCGAAGCGCTCGAAGAAGCACCGACGGGCAGCATTAATTTTTATCTGGAACCCAATGGGCGAGTCCATCGCTTGGGCAATCAGTTCATGGCTCAGGTATTACAGGCTGCATCGCCGCCGCAAGCCGACTTATACCGCCAACTAGAGGCTACTATCCCCACCCTGGCTGAAGCAACCCTAAATGCCGCACGGGAAGGCTTCCAGTCCTCCTCTGGCAACACAATCTACTTCTACGGCCCACCTCAGACGTTTACCCATATTCCATTCTGGTATGTGCTAGAACCGGACACCTGGAATAATTATCTGCAAGGTGGTCAGTTTTTTGAAGATAAGATTGTATTGATTGGCTCAACGGCGATCGCTCACCAAGATTTTCATGCCACGCCATTTGGGCAAAGTTTATTTTATCCAACACCCATGTCTGGAGTTGAACTTCATGCCAATGCGATCGCTTCGTTAATGTATGGAAAAACAATTACACAGGCAATTCCGCAAGCTCCATTGCGTGGATTGTTTATTCTGTTAGGCGTTGGTACGACAGCGTGGCTAGTCGTCTCGATGCAACGCCCCCTATCTGGATTGGGGGCTGCGGTTGCGATTGCGATCGCATGGTGGATTGCTGGCTACATTAGCTTTGTCCATTACCAATTGATTGTGCCAACGGCGGTGCCGATGGGGGCAATTGTGGTGATTGGCTCTGGGCAGCTAATTATGGGTACAGCCAGTGAATATACTCGGAAGCAACAGCTCAGAGATACATTAAAACAATACTCCACATCGCCTATTGTGCAGCAGATTATCAGCCAGCAGAGAGATATGCAAGACTTACTGCAAGAACGAGAGCAGGAATTATCGGGTAAGCTGTTGGCAGGTCGCTATCAAATTACTAAAGTTCTGGGGTCTGGAGGCTTTAGCGAAACCTATGTTGCTCAAGATACGCAGCGTCCTGGCTTCCCAGATTGTGTTGTTAAGAAGCTTCAGGTAAAAACAGATAATCCTAAAACTATCGATTTAGCTCGGCGATTATTTAGAACCGAAGCTGAAACGTTGGAAAATCTGGGTCGGCATGATCAAATCCCGCAACTGATGGCGTTTTTTGAAGAAGCAGATGATTTTTATCTAATTCAGGAGTTTGTCCCTGGGCGATCGCTGTCCGATGAATTTCGTCTCCGTCAAGCATTTCCAGTTTTTTACGTTCTGTGGCTTCTCAAGGATATATTGAACGTTCTAGAGTTTGTCCACAGCCAGGGCGTCATTCATCGTGACCTGAAGCCGTCTAATATTATTCGTCGCCAGTCGGACAATCGATTGGTATTAATTGACTTTGGAATTGCTAAAAGAATTTCAACCCAGATTGCGGACGCCGATTGCCAAACCAAGTTCACAGTTGCAGTAGGCACGCCAGGGTATATGCCGAGTGAGCAGTCTGCGGGTCGCCCTCACTTTAACAGTGATCTATATGCTTTGGGGGTGATGGCGATTGAAGCGCTGACGGGGCAGGCACCGCGACGTTTTACCCATGACTCAAATACTGGAACAATTATTTGGCAGCATCAAGTTGTCACCCGTGATTCACGATTCGCCCAAATCATTGATACGTTAACACATCACGATTTTACACAGCGGTACCAGACCGCTCAACAGGTGCAGCAGGCGATCGCTGAACTCATTGATACTCCTGAAAATTTAGGTTGCACAGTTGAGAGCGGACAAGAGCGATCGCAGCTATTAGAACAACTGTTAGTCAGCAAGATACGTTCGATTAGCCCCGATCGATTTACCCCAATGCGGAGTTCCATGGAGCCAACGCTTCATATTGAAAATACAGATAATAGTGACCAGACCAACGAACAAGCCAAAACAGTCACAGCTCAGGATACAGATTCGCAAAGTCCTGAGTTGTATGACTCTGAAGTTATCTCAAGCTTAGACCCATCGAATTCAGAATTACTAGATACAGAGTCTGAATAAGATAGGAATGCTGATTCGGTTGACTAGATGACCAGCAACAAACCGGAGATCAACAACTGCCCCATCTACCCTAAGCTCTGACCGCTCTGCGTAAGGGCCGTCATAGCTATTAGCACTGGAAGTATTGGCTAAGAACCATTTTCTTAAAAGCCAAAATGCTAGGCTCCGAGGAGTACGCCATTGTCTCCTATAGTTACGATCACGCCAATTTGACTTAATTTGATGTAAGATAAGCATTTATCACCTGACCAAGCCGCTACACTCCTCGGCAATTGGGGCTTGCATGGGCGGCTTGTTCAGTATCTGATTTGGGGATATTACAGGGTTCGCTGCCGCTGCTTCCGAGTGGCCGCAGCGGACTGAAAAACCTGTGTATATTGTTGATGCCCCTCTGGAAATACGATATTTAACTGTAATGGATCATCTGTATCTTGTGGATCACATGGCCCTTGCACCACACCTGAAGAACCATCGGGCTGCTGCCCAACCGTTACGGGTCGCCGGTTTTTTACCTCGCCTTGGCTACTGTCAACATAAACGACGATGTTACCCTTGTTGAAACTCTGACCAATATCCTGGATTAGCTGAAGAAAGTTGCGATCGCTCCCTCCGCGACAGACGGTTTGCGCCTCACCTAGCTCCACGACTTGGCTATTGACCGTATCGCCAACTCCAATCATGATAGGCATGACAAACGGGTCAAATGAGGTTTTAATCAGTTCCAACAATTCATCGTAGTTTTGGGGAGCTTGCCGCGCATTAAACGCCTCACCTAGAGGATAAGTGCCTGTGCGCTGATAGTAATAATGATTCAAAATGACGGGAACTCCCGCTTCTTTAACAGCTCCACGCAACATAAACTGAAAGTCAGTTGTACCAGAGTCTGCTTCAGTAGCGGGACGCATTATTTCTAGTCCAGACGTATCTCTGCCAAGATTGGGCGCATAATGCACAAAAAATGAGTCACTCAAACCTTGATCTGCCGCATCGTTTAGACATTCGTCCATCAAAGCCTTTATCTCGGCTTGCAATTTGGCATAAATCGCGGGCTGATCCCGAAAGGCTTCGTAGAAGCTGTTGAGATTAGCGGTTGGGGATGCCACATTGTCTAACACTGATGCCTCAATACAGGCATCTAGCACAGAGGAATCGAGATGACTATGGCGACTGCAAAATCGCTGAAGGCGATCGCGCAGGCGATCGGGAATCGACCGAAGAAAAATCAATTCGCGGTCACTGACGCCCGGATGCGAAACCTGTCCAAACCGATCCTGCCACTGCACCCCTCCTGCCGCCAAACCGGGTAGATAATGCCCATGGCGCTTGAGATAAGCTTCACTTCCAAAGGATTTCTCAAGGATACGATTTACGCCTCGCTTCCCAATATGCTCGCCATTGGTCAGCACGTAAAAGTGAGGGCTGAACGATGTCGCTGCCTCCACATAAGCCCGCTCAATCGAGCGTTGAAGGGGATCGCTCACTAAACCCATGCACACTCCATCTAGGTCTTGAATGAGCAGAACGTTCTCAACGTTGACCAAAATATTCAGGATTTGGCTAAAGTCTAATGACAGCGAATTCTCGCGTAGGAGCCGATGAGGATGCATGGGCAATAATCAGTGCGTGATCTGTACCGTGAACAGCTTACACTAAGCGGTATCTCAATAACAGCAAGCAAAAGACATTGCTCCATTTTTAGGACAAACCCAGCGTGTTTTGATCTTGCTTAGTTCAGCGCATCTTTGAGGGCAGTACGCGCCGCTAGATGATTGCGGGTTGAGGTCAAGATATCAACTTCTCGCTCTAGGCGAGCGGCAGTGTTTTGCATTTCTAAGAGTGCCTGTTGTTCTGTCGCTACACCGTATAGATTGCTAGCAACCCAGTAGGATAACTCCAGAGGAGATTCAGGAATATCATCTGGTAATTCTACAGACTGCTCCATGAGCTTGGCTGAAAGCTTGACGACATCTCGAAGCATCTGATCCACTTGAGTGCCCAAGCCACGCAAATCTTGATCGGTCGGTTCATCGTCAATCCACTCAACTAGACCTACATAGTAGGGTTTTTCTCGGACATAGTTGAGCAAGCGAAACCGCTGTTGCCCCAGGGTGCGAATCATCATACGGTCGTCGGGTAAGCGCTCGCACTGCAATACCTCAGCACAGCAACCAACCGAGGCAACCCGTCCATCCGTCGAGTCTACCATCAGGACACCAAACCGCCGGTCATCCTGAAGGATGGTGTTCATCATGATGCGATAACGGAGCTCAAAAACGTGCAGCGGGAGCGGACGGCCTGGGAAGAGTACAACATCAGGCAGTGGAAATAGAGGGAGTTCGCGGACTGCGACAGAGGATGAAAACGCCATTATTCCTTAATTAATTCAGACACCGGTCAAAACTGCTGCGATCGCGCCCATAATGAGCCATTTGAGACTACAAACAACAGACGCTTACCAGAGGCAGATAAAACAAAAGAGGGCAGGCTAGCCTAACCCCCTTCAGTCTAACGTAAGGCTTATGACTTTTTACGGATTGGCCGGTTAAAGCCAATCCGAGACCGCTCTTGACAACTGTCCTAAAGTTTCACTTCAATATCAACCCCAGCGGGCAGATCCAGTTTCATGAGTGCATCAATTGTTTTTGAAGACGGCTGATAAATATCAATGATGCGACGATGGGTGCGAGTTTCAAAGTGTTCGCGTGAATCCTTGTCAACGTGGGGCGATCGCAGGACGCAGTAAATTTTACGTTTTGTAGGGAGAGGAATTGGACCAATGGCTGTAGCGTTGGTGCGATTGGCCGTATCGACAATGCGCTCACAGGACGTATCCAGGAGGCGACGATCGAATGCTTTTAAGCGAATACGAATCTTTTGTTGCTGAATAGTAGCCATGATTGTGGGGTTGAAACACTAAAAACAAGACCGTGCCGACGAAGGCACAGAAAATTAACAGAGCGGTCAGCCTGACTAAATTGTCAAGGTTCGGATAGTCGCTAGAACAACGAACAGAAGATGGAACGAGCTGTTGTCATTCAATCCAACAGCTCGCTACAGTTACATCCGGGGTGCTATTTCAAAATCTTAGCGACAACACCTGCACCAACGGTGCGCCCCCCTTCACGAATCGCAAAACGCATGCCTTGCTCAATAGCAATCGGGTAGATCAACTCAACGTTCATCTTAATGCGATCGCCCGGCATTACCATCTCAGCTTCGCTGCCATCGTCTGCCGTAAAAGCACTAATTTGGCCCGTTACGTCCGTTGTACGCACGAAGAACTGAGGCTTATAACCGGGAAAGAAAGGAGTGTGACGACCGCCCTCTTCCTTCTTCAGAATGTAAACCTCCGCTTCAAACTGGGTGTGAGGCGTGATTGAACCTGGCTTCGCCAGCACCATGCCGCGCTCAATGTCTGCCTTCTGAATCCCCCGAAGTAGAACACCAGCGTTGTCACCCGCCATTCCTTCTTCTAAGCTCTTCTTAAACATCTCAATCCCAGTGACGGTGGTGCTGCGAGTGTCACGTAGACCCACGATTTCAATCGTGTCGCCAATTTTGACCTTACCGCGCTCAATCCGTCCAGTGGCAACTGTTCCCCGACCAGTGATCGAGAATACATCTTCAACCGCCATCAAGAAGGGCTTGTCCACATCACGCTCCGGCGTAGGGATGTACTTATCCACTTCAGACATCAGCGCATGAATCTTATCAATCCAATCATTCTCACCCAGCTTCAATGTTGGAGTGGCGATCGCTGCTTCCAATGCTTGCAGAGCCGATCCAGAAACAATAGGAATATCATCTCCAGGAAAATCATAGGAACTCAGCAGTTCACGAACTTCGAGTTCTACCAGTTCTAGCAGCTCTTCATCATCGACCTGATCTTGCTTGTTCAGGAATACAACAATGCTGGGTACACCGACCTGCTTCGCAAGCAAGATGTGCTCACGGGTTTGCGGCATTGGGCCATCCGCAGCAGACACGACGAGAATTGCACCATCCATCTGGGCTGCTCCCGTGATCATGTTCTTCACATAGTCAGCGTGGCCAGGACAGTCAACGTGAGCGTAGTGACGGCTTTCAGTCTCATACTCAACGTGAGCGGTGTTGATCGTGATCCCCCGCGCTTTTTCCTCAGGAGCCGCATCAATCTCATCGTACTTACGAGCTTTGGCTTGACCCAGCGCCGCCAGCGTCATCGTAATTGCCGCCGTCAAAGTAGTTTTGCCGTGGTCAACGTGACCGATGGTGCCGATGTTAACGTGGGGTTTCTTCCGTTCAAACTTTTCGCGTGCCATGAATCCTTTATTCCTCTCTCTCTGAAACTATGCGTTCCCTTTGTTCTTAGCAATGATGGCCTCAGCAACTGCCCGAGGCACTTCGTCGTACTGGCTAAACTCCATGGAAAATATGCCGCGACCCTGAGTATTGGATCGGATATTTGTAGCATATCCAAACATACGTTCCAACGGAACCTTCGCCATAACCTTGGATAGACCGCCTTCCGTACTTTGCCCTTCAACTTGGCCACGCCGAGAGACTAAGTCGCCAATGACAGTTCCAACAAAATCGTCAGGAACCTCAACCTCAACCTTCATCATCGGCTCCAACAGCACAGGAGACGCCTTCATCACGGCTTCCTTGATAGCCATGGAGCCAGCGATCTTGAAAGCCATCTCAGACGAGTCAACATCGTGGTAAGACCCATCCATCAGGGTAACTTTCAAATCTATCATCGGATACCCAGCCAAAATCCCAGACTCGCACGCTTCCTTCATGCCTTGCTCTGCCGCAGGAACATACTCCTTTGGAATGGAACCACCGACAATCTTGGAAACAAACTCAAAGCCCGAGCCAGGGTCACTCGGCTCTATTTCAATCACAACGTGACCGTATTGCCCCTTGCCGCCACTCTGACGAATAAACTTGCCTTCTGCTTTCGATGGTTTCAGGATCGTTTCTCGATAAGCGACCTGGGGGGCACCAACATTAGCCTCCACCTTGAACTCGCGCAGCATGCGATCGACTAGGATTTCAAGATGCAGCTCACCCATTCCGGCGATGACGGTTTGATTGGTTTCTGCATCGACAGACACTCGGAAGGTCGGGTCTTCATCAGACAAGGACTGCAAAGCTTTGGACAGCTTTTCCATATCCTGCTTCGTTTTTGGCTCAACAGCTACCGAAATGACAGGCTCCGGAATGTACAGCGATTCTAGAACAATAGGGGATTCTTCGTCGCAAATTGTATCGCCAGTAAAGGTGTCTTTCAACCCTAGGGCGGCTCCTAAATCACCGGCACGTAGCTCGTCAACTTCAATACGGTCATCAGCCTTCAACACAATTAAGCGAGAAATTCGTTCCTTTTTGCCCTTCGTTGAACTGTAGACATAGCTGCCCTTGGACAGCACACCAGAGTACACTCGCAAAAACGTCAAACGACCGTAGGGGTCAGACATAATTTTAAAGGCAAGGGCAGCGAGCGGTGCATCATCGTCAGCCGGACGTTCAGCCGTCGAACCATCCTGAAGCAATCCCTGAATCGGAGGCACCTCTAATGGAGAAGGCAGGTAGTCAACGACTGCATCTAGTAGAAGCTGAACACCTTTATTCTTAAAAGCTGAGCCACACATCATGGGCACGATCGCACCCGAAATTGTACTCTTGCGAATCGCATCTCGAATTTCAGTCTCTGTGAATTCGTCACCCTCCAAATATTTTTCAGTCAATGCATCACTCGTTTCAGCGATCGCCTCAATTAGCTGCATCCGATAGGTTTGCGCTAGTTCTGAAACCTCAGCAGGAATGTCTACTTCTTCGATGTCGGTTCCAAGGTCGTTATTGTAAATAAACGCCCTCATCCTAACCAGATCAACAATGCCTCGGAAATCGTTCTCACTGCCAATAGGAATCTGAATAGGAACTGCGTTGGCTTTAAGGCGATCGCAGATCTGCTCATACACCTTAAAGAAGTTAGCACCGGTGCGATCCATCTTATTGACAAACGCAATGCGAGGCACCGAGTAGCGATCGGCCTGCCGCCAAACCGTCTCAGACTGGGGCTGAACCCCACCCACTGAGCAGAAGACAGCAATGACACCATCTAAAACCCGCATTGAGCGCTCTACTTCAATAGTAAAATCAACGTGCCCCGGTGTATCAATGATATTGATTTGGTGGTCACGCCACTGCGTAGTAATAGCTGCTGCTGTAATTGTGATGCCGCGTTCCCGCTCCTGAGCCATCCAGTCCGTAACGGCTGTTCCGTCGTGAACTTCTCCGATTTTGTGGACAACGCCGGAGTAGAAGAGAATGCGCTCTGTTGTTGTTGTTTTGCCAGCATCAATGTGCGCGGCAATTCCCATATTTCGTATTCGCTCTATTGGAACCGTCCGTGCCACAGCTACCTCCTTCGTTATCCCGGCCCTACTGGTTGAACTGACCGCGCATCTCCTTGAGATTGTATATTTTTGTATCGACTGGCCTTTAACCTTAACATCCAGTGCCTCACCTAGAGCAGCAACGATCCGTTATCGCGAGCGGGTTCATTCCCTGAAAACTTTGATAGTCGCTGGGAGCGATCGCCCTAATAACGATAATGCGCAAAGGCTTTGTTGGCTTCAGCCATACGGTGGGTTTCTTCACGCTTACGAATCGCATTACCGGTTTCGTTGGCTGCATCCATTAGCTCATTAGCCAGTTTGGATGCCATAGTCCGCCCAGGACGCTGCCGAGAGAACTGGGTCAGCCATCGCAGTGCCAAAGCTGTGCCGCGATCAGAGCGCACTTCCATTGGAACCTGATACGTTGCACCACCCACCCGTCGCGCCTTCACTTCTACCAAAGGCGTTGCATTGCGTACCGCCGTTTCAAACGTTTCAAGCGGGTCTGCTCCAGTGCGGTCTTGAATAATTTTGAACGCATCGTAAATGATGCGATAGGCTAGGGAACGCTTACCACTGCTCATAATGCGCCGAACCATCATGGTGACAAGGCGGCTGTTATGGACTGGGTCAGCGGGAATAGGGCGCTTTTTAATTACAGTACGACGAGACATAGCTTATGTTCGATAGTGCAGTTTCGGTGTGGTTAAAGATTAATCAATGAACAGAGTTAACTCAGAGCGGGCCATTCGTCAGCAATACCACGAACAACGCCGAACGATCCTAGGTGAGAAGATGCAACCGCTGACACCGCATCGGAGCAGTAACGCTCCGTACAAAGCAAGCGATCGCATCGACTATCAATAGCAAAACAGCCAGCCTAATGAATCTTTAACAGCCACAGCCCTTTAGTATAACCAAATTTAAATGATTAGGCAATGGGAAAGCCTCACCAGCCGTCTACTTTTTAGGACGTTTCGTTCCATATTTAGAACGACTCTGGAGCCGATCTTTGACGCCGGCTGCATCAAGGGTGCCGCGAATGATGTGATACCGAACACCTGGCAGGTCTTTCACACGACCACCACGAATCATAACAACAGAGTGTTCTTGGAGGTTGTGCCCAATTCCCGGAATGTAAGCCGTCACTTCAAAACCAGAGGTTAAGCGAACCCGTGCAACTTTACGCAATGCAGAGTTAGGCTTCTTGGGTGTGGTGGTGTAAACGCGCGTGCAAACTCCACGGCGCTGAGGACAGCTTTTGAGAGCAGGTGACTTCGTCTTCTTCTTTGCCTTTTGGCGCTCACTGCGAATGAGTTGCTGAATTGTGGGCATGAGATAAGGGCAATACTGACTGAACAGTTAATGTGAATCAACAAATCCTAATTCTACTGAGCGCTATGCCCCTCTGTCAATTGATTGGTTGAGTTGCCAGCCATTCTCAGTAAACGATACTCGTAATTGAGGCTATGTTGAAGGTCGCAGTCATTGTTTTACTGCTCTAAGACAGCTTCTCTCGACCCGTTTTTGCTTCAAAACACTGGCAAACATCCACAATGAGAATTGCTATTCAGTTGCCAGTCCTATCCTAATGGTGGAGGTTATGACCCGTTACGTCACGCTGGAAACGAGAGCGATCGCAGATTTACTAATAGAGCCTGACAGGACTTCAAACAGTTCAAACAGATAGAACAAGGGAGCATGTCACGTTTGCAAATCCCTGCATTGCCCTCATCCCCCACCCCCCTTCGACAAGCTCAGGACAAGCTTTTCCAATAT
>CAYSIR010000025.1:0-27520 GCA_964431105.1 uncultured Leptolyngbya sp.
GACCAAGCGATCGCGGCGATGACGATGGGCGCATTGTCTGATATGCGGAAGTAAATTATTGCTGATTGTTTCACTTGGGGCGATCGATGTAGAATAAAAATGGAGTTGTCAATTTTCCGGCCCCAGTTCCAGCCCCCGATAAACCGGCTCAATGGGAAAACGTAAACCAATACTGCGGAGTTCGATCGCATCTCCCGCCTGATAATTGGCGATCACCCACTCACCCGCATCATTCTTGTGATACAAATCAATCTCCACGCTGGTTGAGCTAACCAGTAGGTAATCCTGCAAAATTGGGTTTTTACTGTATAGCCTAAACTTGTTGCCTCTATCATAGGCTTCCGTACTTTTTGATAACACTTCAACGATGAGACAAGGGTAAGTAAAATAGTTTTTATTGCTTCTATCACTTTCATTGCAGGTCACACTGGCATCAGGATAAACGTAACTTGATGTTCCGGCAATGTTCACCTTAATATCAGAATTGCCCGCAAGGCAATTTCGTCCTTCTAGATGTGCATCAAGCATGGCAGTGAAGCGGATAGCAATGCGACCATGATTGATGCTGCCACCGCCTGTAGCATAGACTTCACCATTAATGTACTCATACTTTTCGGTTTGCTGTTCTTCCCAGATAAAATATTCTTCAGGAGTCAATGTGGGTACATTTTCTTTTGCGGCTACCATAAAGCAACTCCCCGATCGCTGGACTACATCTGTTGTAGGAGAAATAAAAACAGGCGCGATCGCCTTACCCCCATCACCATTCTACTCACCGCTAAGCTACACCCTTATGCATACAAATCCGCCACATAGTCACCATAGCCGTTGTAGAGCAGGGTAGGCTGCCGTTCCCAGGAAAAATCGGCACCGGGCCCGACCACGCGCTCGGTTTCCTGCGACCAGCGGGGATGGGGAACCATCGGTTCTACGTTTGACTCAAATTTGTACTCATAGCCGTTGATAGTATTCCAGAAGGTAGCGGGCTGCTCAGCGACAAACTCAATGCTGACGATGGATTTTGCGCCTTTGAATCCATATTTCCAGGGAACGACCATGCGAATGGGTGCGCCGTTTTGTTTCGGTAAGGTTTGCCCATAGATTCCTACGGCGAAGAAGGCAAGGTCATTGGCCATTTCATCGATGCGGAGTCCTTCGGTGTAGGGCCAGGGTAGATAGGACGATCGCAACCCTGGCCCCTTCGTTACATCCGCGTCGTAGTAAGAGGTAAAGCGCACAAACTTAGCCTCACTGGTTGGCTCAGCCGCCTCCAGCATCAAGCGCATGGGAAAGCCCAACCACGGCACCACCATCGCCCAGGCTTCCACGCAGCGGAATCGATAGACCCGTTCTTCTAGCGGAAACTTCAGCAAGTCCTCCATGCTGTAAGTCTTAGGATTGTTGACTAAGCCTTTGACTTCGACGCTCCAAGGATCGATGGGCAGGGCTTGGGCATTTGGCCAGATGGACTTGGTGCCGCCAAATTCATAGAAATTGTTATAGGTCGAAGCGATGACGCGATCGGTGAGGGGGCGATCGCTCACCAAAAAATCTGAATTTACGGCATGACGGAGGTCTTGCACACCGGCTAACGGTTCGTCTGCATTTGATCCTCGGCTACAGGCTGCTAACGGAGCCGCCGCCGTTATCACCCCCGCGCCGATCAGCGATTTCATGAAGCGCCGCCGATTAAAGAATGCGGATTCAGACGTGACGGGCGTTTCGTCTACTTTTTGCCACGGTTTGGGAACGCGAATCAGAACCATTGTGCCGACCTCTTGGATGCTGGATACTGCCGCTACTAATCTTTACGCACTTTCAGTCGTTTGGGCAACCCAAACCGTTGTGGACTGAGCGCTCAACTGCTTTGCACTGATAGTTGAAGTCGAGCGTGAGGGCATACGCGATCGAACGCTCCGGGTTATCGGATACTGTATTCATTAAATCTATCCACACCGAAACGGCTGGAACCGATAGCCATCCACTGACTCCCGATCGCGCCTCGGTTCACAGTGATATTGATTTAATAGACGATTTAGGGGACGTGCGGGCACTGTTTCCATATTGATCAGCCAAAGAATGAGGGGGCGATCGCTCCTGGTTCTCGCCAACGCTGCATCGAGACTCGCGATCGGGTCGGCGGGTTGGGCTTGGTGCGCTAGCAGATAGCGGATAGCGTCGGTTTGGGGTAAATCCCAGGCGATCGCCATCAGTCGTCCGGTTTGTCCGTGGGTGCGGTGAGCGATCGCCACGAGCGTTGCTTCTGGTTCCTGTTCGTATAAATCGGCGATGGCACTGGCGACGCGATCGGGGCGATGGGTTTTCTGATAGCCCAGATTGCTAATGACAGTTAGGCTGCCGATCAGGGCAAAGCTGAGCAGGAGGGCGATCGCAGTTTTATGTAAGCAGCTTGGATGAGACGGGTGATCTAGTGCCGCCGCGACAATCAAGACCACTATTGGAAAGTAAACAAAGTTGTACCGAAAGGCGCTGGTAATATCGATGCCAACGCCGTAAGTGAGTCCCCAAAAAAGGGCGATCGCGGTTCCCACCATCACTACCAGTCCTCGCTGTTCCCACTGTTGCCACAGGTGCGACAAGGTCGGCGCAAGGTAAACCACGGTGGCAAGAAACAGAATAATGAGGGCGATCGCAGACCCAATTACAATCGCTTCAGACTCCGCCTGGATGGGCAGCAGATACAGCATAGTGATCCAACCGGCGATCGCTTGTCCGATAGGCGACCAAAAATCCGTATCCCGAAAAATCCAGCGGGTCAGTTCGCTGTCCTGACTGCCCATCACCACCGGCATCCAAACCGCACTGCCCGCAATAGTTCCGGCAACTGCCGCCAAGAGTCGCCTTAGTTCGCCGATCTCGATAGCGTGATGGCGATGTCGCTGGATGGTCAGCACCAAAAGCGCGATCGCTTCAGCCAATAGGGTAAACGCGAAAAAATAATGCGTAGCCATGCCCAAGCTATTGACCGCAATCCAGCCCAGCACAACCCACCCAGAGACGGGATGCTTGTCCCGCAGCGATCGCACCGCCATCAACCAACCGGCCACCGATGCCAAAATCCACACCATCGGTAACGTATAGTGGCGGGCTTCTTGGGAGAGATAGACGGCAAAGGGAGACACCGCCATCACGGCCGCGGCCAGGAGAGCGACCCGTTGCGATCGCGCCATCAGCCAGCCCACGCCATAGCTCAGCGGAATCAGCAAAACGCCAATCAATGCTGGAAGCGATCGCACCACCCCAGCCGACACTAGCCCCGATGAACCCGACCATCCGCGCAGCCACCAGTGGGTTAGCCAGAAAAATAATGGTGGATGATTGCTCTCTGCCAGCAATGTGGCGATCGCCGCGTGCCCCGATGTAATGGGTTCTACCATCGCCGGAGCCAACAGTTCCCGCGCCGAGATAATTTGATCGAGCGGAATCGAGCGGAAGCTATGCCCCAGGCTAAACACAATCGTGGCAAATTCATCCGTCCACAGCGGCTTGCTCTCCAGTCCCCAACATCGCAGCAGCGCCCCCAGCCCTGTCCACAGCAATAGCCACAGCCCCCCTCTCGCCGTCATGTTTCCCGTCCCAGCCGCAATTGTTTGATGAACTGTGCAATGATTTGACCCTTACTCTACCAGCACAGCATTGGTTCAAACATCTGCTTCAGCCATCTCCGCCGGAATGATTTATCATGCGATCGCTGCCTCATACTCACCCATGTCCGACGATCCAACACTTGACCGAACGACTGACCTGACCCCACCCACCGCCGACTGGTTGCCCAAGCTGACCGGCAAAACCGTGCGGCGATCGGGACGCAGCTTTTTCCAAGATGACCAATCGCGACTGTTGCCCAGCGTCAGCACTATTCTCAACGCCACCAAACCCAGGGAAGCCCGTGAAGCCCTAGCCCAATGGCGATCGCGCCTGGGAACCGCCGAAGCCACCCGCATCACCACCACTGCCAGTCGGCGCGGCAGCCAAACCCATAAACAGTTGCGTCAGTTTTTGGAAGGTCGGGTGGCCTCCTGCCCAGAGTCCGCCCGACCCTATTGGCAGAGCCTACAGCCCGTGTTGGCGGAACTGGATGCGGTGCGATTAGTGGAAAGCCCCGTGTTTCACTATGACCTAGGCTATGCCGGACGGGTCGATTGTGTCGTCAGCTATCGCGGTGTGCCCTGCCTCTGCGACTGGAAAACTGCCGACGTGCCCAAGTCTTCTATCGATCGCCTCTACGATGCGCCGCTGCAGCTAGCCGCCTACTGTGGTGCCGTGAATCACTGTTACAGCGATCTCAAACTGAACCACGGCATGGTAGTGGTAGCATTGCCCGATCAGCCGGCCCAGGTCTTTTGGTTTGAAACCGCTGCCGTGCGAGACTATTGGCAACAATGGCGCGATCGCCTAGAGCAGTTTTATCGTCGCTACTGAAGAGCCGCACCCCCCACGCTCAAGCCTCATAAATCCTCATATTTTTGTAGCGTAACTTAATGCATTTCTAGGGGCGATCGCTGAATGCTTGTGCGTAAGATAGGGATAGTCTCTGGCTTGTCGTTGCTGATTGTCGTGCATTCCAATGTCGTGCATCTTCCAATATTGTTTCATCTGTCTTATTGAGATGGATGCACCAATGGGTTTAATCAAGCCTTGGGGATTGTCCAGCGTTTCTACATTCCCAGTGAGCGCTGCTGAGTCAGTCATGATTTGGCTACATCAGTCGCTAAATCAATCCTATGGTTGATCTGAAAACTACAGAGGAGTCAGCGCCTAACGGCAGCATTTGACCGTGCAGCTACACAAGACAAACCCGTTATATGAGTAATGGTTCAGGGTGTTTGTTAACCAATCGTTTAAGTTAGATCGGTGGTGTTGAAGACATATTCTTTCCTATGTACAGGGACTCTGCAAAAATCACCTTGATGGTAGATCAACAGATACTCCACATCCGTCACGATGATAGAGGTGAGACAAACAGCCCGAAAAAATGGCGCGAATGGCATAGACTGCTGAATGAAATGGTCATCCAAGATGAACATGATCTGTCATCAGTTATTCTGCAAGAATCTGTAATGTGTTGATCTATCTCATGACATCTGGCGATTGATGCAGGCTATTCACGCCATCGTTTTAAGTCTTATCGCTGGGTTGACTGACAAAATTGGCTAAACTCCAACAACTGAAAGGGTCAAAGGCCTGATCCCTACATCGTTCATCCTGTAAGCGGTATCCGCTAATCAGGTTTTATCGCTAATCAGCCCCATCCGTATTGATGCTATGCATTACGCAAAAGTCGCCAGACCTTTTGCCTCACAACCCTTCTAGCGGTCACTCAGGGTTCTCGTTCTTGAACAGAGGAATGCGGGTTTCAGCTAGATTTGCGTAATGGATAGATTGACGAGGGCAGGGTTGATGGTGGTTGGCTGGTGCGTGGAGGTGGGCTGTTGTTGCTTGCACCCAATGCGATCGCGCCATCCGTTGATTAGGGAGCGCTAATGTTTAATTATCCTAAAAAAATCAACAGGACAATTTGAACATCATCCCAATTGCCAAAGAGCGATCCGCCTATCGCCCGTCAAGGAGAGAACCGTGGCATCCTCTGCGGCACTTGTGCATCCAGCAACCCTCTGTTCAGCAAACGGCTGCACCGTTCACACCTGTCTGTACTTATCTGTCTGTACTTATCTGTCTGTACTTATCCGTTGTCACACGTCCACCAAAAAGGGGAATCGCCAATGTCCGAATTGATTCAAGCCGTTCTCGATAGCACTGAGCGCACCGATCTACGTCAATTCTCTAGCGAACTACGGAAACAAGATCAGCGTTATCTATTGCGGAACGATATTCTCACTGCTTTCTCTAAATATTGCAAAACCCATGATAAGTCCGATCATTTTCTTGAACATTCTAACCTGCGCTGTCTAATTTACTATGTGCAGGAAATTATCTTAGAACGCGAAAGCCTCTGCATGATTATTCGTCCACAGATTGCCCATGAAGAAGCCTATTGGATATCTGAAGACTTGACGTTTGAGGCAATGTCGCCGCAGGATTTACTCGATCTGCGCGATCGCTTCGTCAACCGCTACAATCCCCAAGAAGGTGACGTTCTAGAAATTGATTTCGGCCCATTCTACGATTACTCGCCCAAGCTGCGCGATCCCAAAAATATCGGTAAAGGGGTTGAGTATCTTAACCGTTTTATGTCGAGTAAGTTATTCCAAGCACCGGATCAGTGGCTAGAAGCGCTTTACAAGTTTCTTAGCTTGCATCGACACAACGGCACACAGCTATTGATCAATGGGCGCATTCGCTCCCAAACCGAACTCTCTAATCAAATCAAACGCGCGATCAATTTTGTTAAGCGGTTTCCTGCTAATGAACCCTACAATAAATTTCGCTTTGAGTTCCAGGATCTTGGCTTTGAGCCAGGCTGGGGGAATACTGCTGGTCGAGTGCGCGAAACCCTAGAAATTTTGGATAGTCTGCTGGATTCTCCTGACCACCAAGCCCTAGAAACCTTCATCTCGCGTATTCCCATGATTTTCCGGGTGGTGCTGCTGTCACCGCACGGTTGGTTTGGTCAGGAAGGGGTGTTGGGTCGTCCGGATACGGGTGGGCAAGTTGTCTACATTCTTGACCAGGTACGAAGCTTGGAGCAACAGCTTCAGGAGGAGATTAGCTTAGCTGGCTTGGATGTGCAATCGGCTCACCCCAAGGTGATTGTATTAACGCGATTGATTCCTAATTCTGAAGATACGTTATGTAACCAGCGGCTTGAAAAAATCCACGGTACGCATAATGCCTGGATTTTGCGGGTTCCCTTCCGCGATTTCAATCCGAACTATACGCAGAACTGGATTTCGCGGTTCGAGATTTGGCCGTACTTGGAAACCTTTGCGATCGATGCGGAGCGGGAACTGCTAGCCGAGTTCCAAGGGAAGCCAGATTTGATTGTCGGTAATTATTCCGATGGAAACCTAGTTGCATTTTTACTGGCACGGCGTTTGAAGGTGACGCAGTGCATCATTGCCCACGCGCTGGAAAAATCTAAGTATTTGTTCAGTAATTTGTATTGGCAAGATCTGGAAGATCAGTATCACTTTGGGATTCAATTCACGGCTGATTTGATTGCCATGAATTCTGCCAACTTTATCATCAGTAGCACCTATCAGGAGATTGTCGGAACCGAGGAGAGTGTTGGGCAGTATGAGTCCTATCAACGCTTTACAATGCCAGAGCTTTACCATGTGGTGAAGGGGATCGACCTCTTTAGCCCGAAATTTAATTTAGTGCCGCCTGGGGTAAATGAGGTAGTCTATTTCCCCTATCATCGCAAGGACGATCGCATTTCAACGGATAGCGATCGCATTGAAAAATTGCTGTTCACCGATGATGATCCGGCGATCGCGTTTGGGAAATTGGATGACCCAACCAAGCGTCCAATTTTCTCAATGGCGCGGCTCGATCGCATTAAGAATCTAACCGGTCTAGCTGAATGTTTTGGGAAAAGTCAGGAACTTCAAAAACACTGCAACCTGATTTTAGTGGCAGGAAAACTTCGTGCTGAAGATTCTACCGATCGCGAAGAAATTAGCGAAATCGAAAAGCTTTACAGCATTATCGATCAGTATAATTTGCACGGCAAAATTCGCTGGTTAGGCGTACGATTACCCAAGGTCGATTCGGGTGAAGTCTATCGCGTTATTGGCGATCGCAAAGGTATCTTTGTGCAGCCTGCCTTATTTGAAGCTTTTGGTCTAACCATTCTAGAAGCCATGATTTCTGGACTGCCTACGTTTGGCACTCGATTTGGTGGGCCACTAGAAATCATTCAAGATAAGGTGAATGGATTTTATATTAATCCTACTCACCATGAAGAAATGGCAGGAGTGATTCTAGACTTCTTATCCAAATGTGACCACAATCCAAGTTACTGGGATGAGATTTCTCAGAAGGGAATCGATCGCGTGTACACTACCTACACTTGGAATATTCATGCGACGAAGCTATTGTCTTTAGCTAAGATTTATGGTTTCTGGAACTATACGTCCCAGGAAGATCGCGAAGATATGCTGCGGTATCTGGAGACGCTGTTTTATTTGCTGTACAAGCCAATGGCGAAACGACTATTAGAACAGCATTTGCAATAGTAGGCTGAACGGCATTGCGGCACAATGTCATTGAGTCATATCACTGCACAGTTGAACACAGTGAGTGCAGGCTTAACCGGGTAATTGTTCCACTGCGACTAAGCAAGGGGGTTCAACAGAACTCCCTTTAGCTTTTCCCCGTAAGTCATTTGAGACGGCTATAAACTGACGGCTGTAGGGGTAAGGCTGCACTCCAATAAAATAACCCCCTGTCTCTGCAGTCAGAGTCAGGGGGTATTTTTTAACTAACCTAAGTTAAAAGGTTGAGAAGTTAGAAGCTGAAGGTGGTTCGGACTACTCCAATCAAAGAATCATCAAAATCGACAGGAGCGCCACTATCTGGATCATCAATGTAGATTACAGCCGGAGTAATGCTGATGCGATCGTTTACACGGAACCGATAGAACACTTCAGCTAGGAAGCTTGTATCACGGTCTAGACCATCGCGATTGTAGGGCAAGACGCCAGCCAAGACACCCAGCAAGTTTCCGTCGCCACCGAAGTCATTGAATGCCAGAGTACCTTGGTAACTCCAAATATCAGCATTATTGCCGCTATCAATATCTTCGACATCCACATAGGCAATCCCACCACCAATCTCGATGGCATCGCTCAGACGGAAGTTTCCTTGGAAGCCAAAACTATCCGCTGTTTCACCGAATGCACCGCCACCAGTGTAGGTTCTCATGTACATCAGACCTGCATCGAAGGCACCGCCTAGGTAGGTCAACTGAGCGATCGCGCTGTATGCACCATTGAACAGACCTTCACCATCCGCAGGGCTAGCCGCATCACTAGCGGTGTAGCCCAAATCCAAGCTCAAGCTATCGCTCAGTTGAACGATGATACCCGCACCGGCATCGCCTTCCGCCGCAATGTCGTATTGCTGAGGGAAACCAAATGCCGAAATTGAACCGCTGCTAGAGCTATCCAAGGGGCTAATGGTGCTGGCAACAAAGTCATCAGGACCAATGCTGTTGGCACCAATGCGGACATCAATGTTGCTGGTCAGCGGGAAGTCATAGAACAGGTTGTCCAAGAAAACGTTGCCAGCGCTGGAACCGCCGTAGGAAAACCCAACAGGGTCAGCGCCAAAGCTTTGAACGTCGCGGGCACGCAGGCGGGCACGCAAACGATCATCCCCAGTGAAGCTGGAGTCAAAGTTCATTTCAACGCGATAACCAAAGGTAGCCTGGTTATTCGTGAATGCATCATCGTCAGCCAGCATGGCTTGAACGCTGAAGATAGTGTTGCCGTTCAGCTTGGTAGTGGTGGAGAACTGGTTGGCTTCCAACTCAGCGGTGCGGGCTTCCAGAGCATCTACACGACCGCGCAGAGTCGCGAGTTCAGCTGAAAACTGGTCAAGCAGTTGTTGCAGCGTACCGACATCTGTGCCAGTCACAGTAGCTGCGAAACCTTCCAAACAAGCGTTCAAACCAGCCGCAAATTCGTAACGAGTCATGGCTTGGTTGCCACGGAATGTACCGTCGGGATAACCTGCGATACAGCCGTAGCGGTCAATCAATGAACTGAGCGCTTGGTAGGCCCAGTCGGTTGGAAATACATCGGAAAGTTGAGTAATGGAGGTCACCTGCCCCATCTGGTCAACGCTGCCTTCATTGGCATATTCAGAGAGCTGCTCAAGGCTAGCAACGCCGGTGGCTTCGGTATCCAATTCTTCAGATGCGATCGCAGCCGAAGACGCAAATACAGCGGTTCCCAAGATGGCTGGAGCAACCAGCAGGGACTTCCATGAAATTTTAGACATTTGTTTTCCTCACACCTACAAAACGTAGATTATTGACTACCCGTTATTTGACGATATAGCTAATGCTATTTATAGCATCTCAACCCAAATTTATGGAAGCTCAACAATTAAGTTGCAGTGAAAACAACTCGACTGACCTATGGCTGGAGCAAGGCTCGTATTAATCAGTCCTATATTATCGGGCTGTGGTCAGTTCAGCCCAACGCCCTTGGCTCATTCTAGCTGCATTCTCGTCTTCGATCGCAGAAGCATCTGCATAAGATGTTGATTGCGGTTCAGAGATTCCGGGCGATTGGGCAGTCGGGTTGGATGTTAGCGATCAGTGATGGCAATGACCGGCACTGCGATCGCCTATGCTAAGGGACGCAGTTAGCTCTAGATTTCATTCAATTCCAAGAGACTTCAAGCTCCTTTCGCAGCGTAGCCTAAAAGTTTTGGACTCAACTTGGGACAATATTCCCTGACGGGTCGGCCAGTCAAGGCTGCCGCCTCATGCGTAACGCACAACGATTAATAAGAGACTAGACCAATATGACAATTCAGATGAAACAACTGTTGCTGACAGGGCTACTGGTTGCGATCGCTCCTACACTGCCCGCCACAGCCAACCCTGTGCTAGAAGCTGAAACGACATCAGGTGCCAACAACACATTTGCCGATCGTGAAATCGTTCCTGCGAGTACAACCCACGTTTTGGGCGGACTCCGCCTTGGCGACATGCTGGAAGATACAGACTACAGTTTTTCTGGAACCCTAGAACCGGATAGCGTGGACACCTACGAAGTTCCAGGACTGTCAGCCGGTACCCCCTTCTTCGCTTGGACTGACAACAGCAATAGTGACGTAGATACGGTGCTGGGTGTCTTTGACGACGATGCATTACTGGTCTTTGATGACGATAGCAGTCCGGTCGGGTCGGGGCTGGCATCCGGCATCGGCGGCACGGTGAACTCAGATGGCACGATTCGCCTATCGGTTACAGGATTTCCTGACTATGACTTTGATGGCATGGCTGACCCTCCGCCGGACTTTGGCTTTGACCCAGGCATTCCGACACCAGACTTTCCCGGTGAATCGGGGGCTTATGACATCCAAATCCAGCTAGGGGTCAACTCCATCAGCAACGCCGACATTGAAACCGCAGACTACACCTTTACCCAGGAGCTAGTGCCTGGAGAGGTGAATATATTGACGTTGGAGGACTTGCCACCATCTGAGCCATTTATTGTCTGGATTGATAATGTCGCCAGCGGCGTGGACACCATACTCGGTATGTTTGATGAGAATGGCAACCTAGTGGATTTCAATGATGATGGCAGTCCCTTTGGAAATGGCTTGGGGTCAGCGATTACGGGGTTTGTAAATGCGGATGGGACGCTAGATTTGCGGGTAACAGGATTTCCTGATTTTAATTTCGACGGAGATTATGCCAATGATGCGGGTGGATTTCCAGGCGCACCGATGCCATTTGAGCCGACCGGACATGGCGCATCTGGAGATTATGATCTCTACGTTGCCCTAGGCGTTGATTCGATTCAGGGAGATGTTGATTTTGTTTCATTCCCTGGTTTGGAGCCGGGTCGCGAGTTTATAGCGGAAATTACTTTGGCGAACTTTGATCCTATTTTGGGCTGGTACGATGATGACGGAACGCTGATTATTGTCGATGATGATGGCGGCGATACTGTTTTGCCTCGCATTGTTGGGACTGTTCCAGATAGTGGTGTAGTGAACATTGCAGTGAGTGCGTTCGATGACTTTGAGTTTCAAGGGAATCATGCGGCTTTTAGTGATTATGTGCTGAAACTTGAGGTGGATTCTGAATAGCCCTTGAAGCATGAACTAGCCGGTTCACTCTAGAACACTGATGAGGTAAAGGGTCTGGCGATCTTTGCAAGTGTATATACTGCGGTGACTATTTCACCTAGGATATGAGAGTTTTGAGGGCGACTCTGCCGCCCTTTAAGAACGTTTTAAGCTATCCGCTTAGCGCGATATGACCCAGTTGCCAATTGGCGGCTGGGTTTTTGTGCGACTGGAGGATGGACGGACTGCTAGCGGATCAACTGTGGGATAGGGAACAGCCAACGTGCGGATTTGGCTAGCGCAGCGCGTAAATTATGTCAGCAGGATCATTAGCAAGATTAGTGTCAGCAGGATAGTAGGACTAGGCGGGGGATACCTTGAAGAAATTTCATTGGCTGAATCTAGCGGAATATGCATCGCTGGTGGGACTAGGGGCAGGGGCGATCGCATCCATCGTCACCCAACAACTACTATTTAGTTCGGCCCCCCTTTCGCTGATGGCGGTGTTGAGCGTTGCCAATCGACGGCGATTAGAGTCCATGATGCACCAAGACGTGACTACCGCCCTCAATCAGCTTGATCAAAAAGTGAGCCAAGACCTGGCCGCCGTCCATCAGCAAATGTCGGCTCTGCCTACAATTGAAGCGGTGGGTAATGTTCGCAAATCAATTTTGCGGAAAAACCGAGACGCGATCGAACAGCTTACCGGCAGCGTCAAGCAGATGCAGAAGGAGATGCAGCAGCGGCTGTCTACGATCGAACGGCGTAATGAAGACCTGAACGCTGAGCAACTGGTGCAAATCGCTGAGCAATATAAAGCCCTCTCTGATGCGCTCAGCCAAGTGACCATTCAGGTTCATCGGCTGTCTGCGTCTGTCAATGCGGAGGGGATGGATAATGAAATCGCCCAACTCAGAGCCGACATTGGACAACTGCAACTCAATTTACAAAAGTTGTCTGACCAAACTCGCCCAACGCTGACCTCCATGCAGGATCAGGTGAATCATCTCAATCGCCAATTCCAAAAACTGCCGCCGCCGTTTGATTCCAGCGCCCTGAAGCAAGAAGTGTCAGAACTGATTAAGATGGTGTCTGACCTGGTGCCAAAACGGGAATGGGGCGCACTGGTGGCGGAGGTGCAGGCCCTTCATCGCCAGCAAGAAATGCAGGCCCAGGTTGATGATGTGATGCGGCAGGAGTTAAAATCACTGACCACTAAGCTGGAACATCATTCACCGGCTGCGCCGATGGATCTGAGTGCTATTCGTCAACAGATTCAGTCCTTGGAACAACGGCTGGATGATCGACCGCTGCCGGTTGATGTGTCGGGGTTGTCGAATACGGTCGATCGCCTCGTAAAAACGCTGAAGACGGTGAAAACAACGGTGCAGGATACGGTTCCGCGTAAAGATTGGGCTGCCCTCACCACCCAACTCCACAACCTCCAGCAGCAGCAACAGCAGCAGCAGGAGATGGCCCAACTGTTACGGCAAGAGTTGCAGCAGCTTGACCAACGGCTACAGGATGTACCAAAAACGCCGCAGGTGCGATCGCACGTTGAGCAAATGCTGCGTGTACAGCTTCAGGAGCTTGGTCAGCAACTCCACCGCCAACTGCATCAGCATGATTCCCGTCGCGTTCGTCCTGCCATGACTTTGCCGACCAATGGGAATGGAGACTACGCTATGCCAACTGCACCGTCTGACTCGAATGATGCCCATCCTTTGGAACCTGTGCGAACGCAGGAAGAGTTTCAATCTCGCATTGAGTCAATGCTGCGGCAAGAGCTACAGGATATTAGTCAGCAGTTGCAGTCTTTGCCGGATGGGGCAGATTATGAGTTTGTGTTTGAGATGGAGCCATCGACAGCGATGCCAGAGACTCCACCCTCGGAACCAGTGCCGACAGAGGCGATCGCCAATAATCGAGCAACCCTGGAAGCAGCGCTAGCCCAAACTCAAACGCGGTTAATTTTGATCTGGCCTTGGTCAAACCAATGTGATTTGGATGACGCATTGCTGGGGCAGTTTGAGGCGATGCTGCAACGCGGCTGTCAGCTTGATTTAGGCTGGTGTCATGTTGCCGATCGCACCATCCCCCGCTTTTTTAGCCCCATCAATCAACGCTGGGCGATCAATCCCCTAGAGCAGGGGTCATTGCAGCATACGCTCCAGCAATTTTTGCAACTGAAGCGCCGGTATCATGAGCATTTTCAGTTCAAAATCCTGGGTACAATCGAAAATTTCTTTGTCTCCGATCAGCAGTATGCCGTCGTGGGCATCAACGATACGCTGATTACCCAAACGGCGTTTCCTGATTTGGAACTGAAGCTGCGGACGACTGATCCGGAGGTGGTGCAGCGCTTGGTGCAGCGGTTTGAGTCGAATATCCTCAATCCCCACGATCTCGAAGCCCACTGGAATCGCGCTGTCACTCGCCATGATTTGGGCGATAAGGCGGGGGCACTCGCAGATTTTAACCACGTCGTGCGCCTGAACCCGGATGACCCATTGGTGTATAACTTCCGGGCAGCGGTTCACTATGACTTGGGCGACAAAGCGGCGACGTTGCAGGACGTGAATCGCGCGCTGGAGCTAGACAGCAGCCAGGCTTCGGTGTTTTGTAATCGTGGGTTGCTGAAGGCGGAAAATGGCGATCATCACGAAGCGATCGCAGATTACAGTTCGGCGGTCTGGTGTGATCCTAGTTTGGCGATCGCGTTTTTCTACCGTGGCTTGAGCTATCAGAAAGTTGGCAGTGCGACGGCTGCCCTCACTGACTATAACGAGGCGATTCGGCTTTGTCCTGATGCCGCGATCGCCTACTACCACCGAGCTGCCATTTCTCAAAAGCTGGGCGATCGCACCACGGCCATGTCGGACTTTGAGCAAGCCAGCCGATTGTTTGCCGCACGGGGCAGCCACGGCAATGCTCAGCGGGCGCGGGCTAGCCTGGAAAAACTGCGGGCGGTGTAATGCGTTCCCAGGTGAGGCGATCGCTCCAGCGCAGCAGATGCAGCGGCCCATCCCATGCCGGTTGCCCCATGGCGCGGCGGGGCGCAAGGGTGGCTAGGGCGATCGCTTCCGCCGCCGCACAGATGCCCCAGTTCACCAAGTTTTCGACTCCCCTCAGCAGCGGCAGGGTTGTGCCTGATAAGGTGCCGTCTAGCAGGCGGGCTGTGCCCTGTTTCACCTCAATTTCCCGCTCATCCCAGGGATAGCGACCATCAGGCAACCCCAGGGGCGATAGGGCATCACTCACCAAAAATAAGCCAGCGGGATAGGGGCTGGGCGATCGCCCCCCGCGTCCGGTACGGATTAGCACATCCAGCATTGTGGGGCAGACATGAACCCCGTCAGCAATTATGCCGCAGTAGACGGACGGATGGGCGATCGCAGCTCCCAAAAGTCCCGGCTGACGGTGGTGCAGGCTGGGCATGGCATTAAAGGCATGAGTCACCATGGTTGCACCCTGCTCGAAGGCGGATTGGGCTTGCATTGCCGTTGCTTGGGAATGGCCCAGGCTAACGGTAATGCCCTGGCTGGCCAGGTAGGGGATTACGTCGCCTGTTTCGTCCAGCTCTGGAGCCAGGGTCATCACGTTGACCCATTGCCCATAGTCGCCTAAAACTTGCTTGAGTTCATTGAGAGTGGGCGATCGCAGGTACTCGGCAGGATGGGCCCCGCGCTTTTCAGGATTCAGAAATGGCCCTTCCAAATGCACACCCAACATTTCAGCGGTGCGGCCCAGAAACGTGCCAGAGCGATCGCCCCGCTGCTGCATGAATGTGGCGATCGTGGCTAGGGCACGATGAATATTGTTAACCGATGTGGTGACAAGGGTGGGACAAAAGCCATCCACGCCTTGCTGCCAGAGGTCATCACAGATTTTTTCTAAGGTGGGCAGATGGGCGATCGCTAGATCCGGAAACGCCAGCCCCAACGCGCCGTTAATTTGCAAATCTACGCCCCCCGGCGAAATCCAATCGCCCTCTACGTCTAGCACCGTTGCGGCCGGCTCAGGGGCGATCGCCTCAGTCATAGAATGTAAGCGGGTCAGGTGTCCGTCAGCCCAAGTGAGCTGCCAGGTTCCAGCGCGATCGGGCAAACTCGCATTGATCAGATGCAGTGAGGTCATAGCCATTGGGGTTAAATCAGGAGTCAGCGCGGTACACTCGATTAGCGTAGCGCCTGATGTGGTTGATCGGTGCGGTCTGCAACCGAAGCATTTCGATCCCGCCGACTGCTCCAGAGCGTTCGGCGCATCGGCCCTAATTTATTTAGATGTTGAGCTGAGACATAATGGTGACTTCTCCCCTCGTCGGCATCATCATGGGTAGCGATTCTGATTTGCCCACCATGAAAGCCGCGATCGCTATTTGTGAAGACTTTAATGTCCCCCATGAGGTGGCGATTGTGTCCGCCCATCGTACCCCCGATCGTATGGTGGACTATGCCAAAACAGCCCACAGACGCGGATTGAAGGTCATCATCGCCGGGGCAGGCGGGGCGGCCCACTTGCCGGGAATGGTGGCGGCGCTCACGCCGCTGCCTGTAATCGGGGTTCCGGTGATGACGCGCACCCTCAGCGGCATTGATTCGCTGTATTCCATTGTGCAGATGCCGCGCGGGATTCCCGTCGCAACAGTGGCGATCGGCAATGCCCAGAATGCTGGATTGCTGGCAGTGCAGATATTGGGCAGTCACGATCCGGCTTTATTGGAACGGGTGCAGCACTATCGCCAGAATTTGGCAGAAATGGTGATGGACAAGCAGCATCAGCTTGACACCGTGGGCTATGCCGCTTATCCAGCAGGCGATGCGTTGCCCTGAGTCCCCAGCCCCGCTGGCTCTTTCACCAGTATCGAGTACACTTAATCAGCCCATCGGTCTAGAATACATTGACAGCCGGGATTGTAGACAGAGGCTGCGTTTCCCGTGCGATCGCTGGTAGATGTGAATAGGCGTCGTGACATGGGTTCCTGCATCCGTTCCCCAATCCACCTCGGATCGCTCTATGGCTAACCATGCCCTGTTGTTTGGAATCAGCCAGTTTAGCCGGGGGTTGCCGCCACTGCCCGCGGCCGCTCAAGATGTGCCACAGTTAGCGGCCGCCCTCCACCCCAGGTTCCAAGTATCGGCTCATCGCCCCACGCTGCACCATACCGATCTGATTCACAATCTGCGCCGCTGGACAGAAGCCCGCCGAACGGATGATAGGCTGCTGGTTTATTTCTCGACCCATGCGATCGCTGCCAACGGGCGATTATACTTCGCCGCCGCCAATACCCGCCTAGTCGATCGCTGGGATCAACTCCCCTATCACGTACCCTACCATCGCCAATATAGCCAGCCAATGCAGGCAACCTTGGGAAACAGCGCCATTTTGCCATTTTGGGAAACGACACCACAGGACAGTGGTGCGGCGGACTGGATTTCGCAAACAGACTGCACCTCACAAAATGTACCAGGGCGGCGGGTTTGGGATGGCTTGTACTTGACGGCGGTTCCCCTCGATATTGTGAAAGATGCCTTGGATGCTTGCCGTGCGGCTGAGCAATTGGTGATTTTAGATTGCTGTATCACCACTCTTGATCCGGTGGATCAATCGGGGCAGAGCAGTAGTTGGGTCGGTTGGGTTAATTTATGTGATCAGTTAGCGGGCGATCGCCGGGTAGTGCTAGCGGCTTCCCATTCCTCCGAGCAATATTTACCATTTCAGAAATCCGGTGAACTGTCGGTTTATACGCGCTATTTGGCTGAAGGTATTCGCACCGGAATGCCCGACACCAACGATAACCAGCACATCTCTATCAGTGAATTGCATCAGTACGTGCAAGAACGGGTGCATCTCCATACGCCGCTGGTGCAGCCGCAGCAGCGTGGACTCCACCGGCCGATGTCTGATTACGATTGGTTTGAGATGACGGCTCCCGCCGCTGAACTCATCTATCGACGGTTTGTACAGCAGTTGTTGACACCGGGGCGCTTGCCCGATTCGATTGAACAGATGACCTTGCAGGGGCGGCGAACCCAGTGGCGTCTGCCGAGTGCGATCGCCGACCAGATTGAAGACGAAGTGCAACATCCCAGCTTGCGACGACGGGATAGCCTACAGCGGTACAAAGCAGCGGTTGAGTATGCGCTACAACAGGGACATACTCTGACGGATGCCCGATCGCTTCTAGACATTCTGCGGCAGCATTTGGGTCTACGTTTAGAAGATATTGACCCGATTCAGCAACGGGTCGTCAGCGAACATGAGCGGGCGATCGCCCGTCAGCAACATATTGACCAGTATCGCCAGCAGCTTCATGATGTGTCGGTGTATGCCCAAGTGGTGCAGCGATCGCTGCAAGGGGGGTATCCTATTGCAGCCAACCTCCGTCCGACATTGGATCGAATTAAAACCCTGTTTCAGTTACCTAACCATCGTCTTGACCAGCTAGAAGCGGAGTTAATGAGTCCCGTGGAAGCCGAGCAACAGTCTTATCAATCCCGTTTGCAATTTTATGGACAGCTTTTTGCCGAAGCTGTCACCCTTGATGTGCATCGAGATGCGGAAGTCCGCGATCGCTTTAACTACTTACGGCACTCGCTCAACCTAGCGGCTATTGATGTGGGTCAACTAGAGCAGGCAGTGATTCAGCGTTGCCACTCTTCTCAGCACTCACCCACCCATCCGCATACCCCGTCAGAAACCACCGACCCAGGCATTCCGCCTAGCTCGTCCGATAGGGCAAACAACCGCACAGGCGATTCATCCCCGGCTAGCGCTGCCGCCACACCGGATACGCGGCGATCGCCTACTCATGAATTTGATTACCCCAACCCAATTCAGCCCGCATCGCCTGCGCCATTTCCGCATTCGCCGGCCCCATCCACCAACGGTCATACGGATAGCCAGAATAGCCATACCCAGGATACAGAAGGCGATCGCCGGCCGCACCCATCGGCGGCAACCGGTTCCGATGCGCCCCAAGCGCCCGCCGCGCCACCCCCGGCTTCATCAGAAACAGACTTGCCAGACTCCTCCCGTCCCTTTGATGCCAATCATCCTAACTATCAGACTTTTTTAGACTATGAGAACGCACTGACCCAAGCGGTTCAGGAAGCCTTGCCGATTGCCCAATCTGCCCGCCCTAGGCTCAATCAATTGCGCGATCGCTTAGGACTGAGCGAGTCGGAAGCAGGCAACATTGAAGCTTGGGTCATTGCCCGGGCCAAAGCTGAGGAAGATGACTATCAGCGGCGCTGTCGGCAATATGAGGGTGAGCTAACTACCGCGCTCACTGCCCAGGAGTCTTTAGGCATTCGCACCGATGATTTGCCATTGCTGTGGCGACAAGCCCTCACCCAGTTCCAAACCCGTCTCTCTCGTACCGTTCCTAGTCATGAAATGCAGCCGATGATAGGCGATATGTACCAAATATTGAACGGGCCTGAAGCAACTGACGGGTCGTCCCCAGAGCCGTCAGAGCCATCGGAGCCGTCAGAGCCGACACAGCCATCGGAGCCATCCGGACAGAAGCAGACGGATGGTACAGACGCATCGACCGAACCCGCTATGCCGTCAGCAAATGCCGCGCCGACATCCGATTCTCCATCCAGAGCTACCGCAGAGTTTGATGCCGCAGGAGGGCTGGATCAGTTACCTGCAATTATGCCGGTGTCATCCCCTCTGATTTCATCGCGTCGGCTAGATGACTTTCCTGCGGATCTAGAAATGCTGGAGCAATCGTTGACCGATCAAGACTGGAAGACGGCCGATCGCCAAACCTTTGATATCATGCTCAAACTGACCCGACGGGAAACCGACAAGTGGCTGGATGCATCGGCGATTAACTCGCTGCAACTACAGAATTTGCGAGGACTCAGTCAGATGTGGGCCCAGCACAGCCGGGGAAAATTTGGGTTTGAGGTGCAGCGGCAGGTGTTTCAAAGCGTGATGGGTCAGCATAAAAAACCGCACCTTCGAGCGATCGCCTTTGCGCGGCAGGTGGGCTGGTGGTCAAAGTCACTGCAAGTATTCAAGTTTTATAATCAGCTTGACTTCAATATCAACAGCCTGGAGCAAGCCCGCAGGGGGCATTTCCCGGCCTACTGGTTTTGGAAACTGCCGCCCTTAGAGTCGATTTTGTCCGGCGGGTTTGGTACTGGGCGAGGGATGTGCGACACCGACCAAGGCATACTACAGGAATTGATGGTTCGGCTTGGCGTTAGCGAGTCGTATTAGCCAGCGACTGCGCGCATTGGGCTGAATGCTTGGGTTAAGAGGGCGATGGGACTTGGCTGAGCCAGGTTTGAATATCTCCGACGACCTGCTTGGGAATTTCCCATGGAAATAAGTGGGCAACGTTGGCGTAACAATGGAATTGACTGTTGGGCAACTGTGCAGCGGTTAGCCGACTGGACTCCGCTGTGATGTGGCGATCGCATTCTGCGGCTAACACTAGGCTCGGACAGGTGATTTGAGAGACATCAGGGAGGCGATCGTATCCCTTTCGGAGGGCCTGCCTGAGGGCCTGGGTGGCTGGGTTAGAGGTTTGTAGATAGGCGGTCACCGCTGCATCTGCCAAATATTGATAGGCGGTCGGCGTATGCTGCTGAATTAAGTAGCGGTAGAGCGATCGCTTACCGAAGGTTTCAATATTCCAGCCCCAACCGGGCAATACCCAATTGATCAAAGATGCGACCCCCGTATTGAGGTTGTCTTGCCAGGTGATAGGCGGATGGCTTCCACGGGGGCGGGCGGCTGTGGCGATCAAAACCAACCCGCGCACGCGATCGGGCTGCGATAGCGCTAATTCCATTGCCAAAATGCCCCCTAGCGACCACCCCAGCACCCAGCAGTCTTCTATCTTTAGGGCATCCAGCAGGGTTTCTAAATCGCTCAAGTGGTCAGTCATAGTGAATGGGGCGATCGCCCGACTCTTGCCGTACCCACGCAGATCTGGCGAGATGGTTTGGTACTGCGCGGACAGCGGTTCGGTAAAAACCGTCATGCACTGTGCCGAACCTGGATGGCCATGCAAGCATAGCATCGGCACGCCTTGCCCAGCCGTCTGAACGTGCAGTGTCGCCGATGAAACAGCAATATGAAGCGATCGCGAATTCAATCGAAAACCTCCGAACTGTTTCAAAAAGCGGGAGCGGGCTTGGAGAGAGTGACCTGCGATCGCCGGTGCAATCCTACAAATTGACAATACAAACTCCCCCAATTGGAGGATGCAAACGTTGCAGAAATTTTTGCCATCTCCAACGAAATATCTCGAAAACCGGATTGCAATGAATCAATGGGTATCATAGGAATATGAACAGTAACCCTTGATACAAATTATGATTTCTGTCACTGTGGATTTGACTCAAACCCCTGACCTGATGGCTGGACTTTGGATCGTTGGTATTGTCACCCTATCGGCGATCGTTCTCTGTCCACTACTCTGCTGGACGTTGCCTAACCGAACGGGGCAGGTTTAGGCGATTTAATGTATTGACGGACGCCATGCCCTATTTTGCTGAGCGTCGCAATGACACTTTTCACACCGGACTCTGCCCCTATGGCTCCTTTTAATGACTGATTTTGAGATGGGCCGTGTTGGCGCTGTGACTGTCTGCGCTTTTTGGTCGATGCCACCCGACCCGATTTCTGGGGCGCGTCATCTATATGATTCCAGAAACCGGCCGGGGTCAGCAATGACGTGCTTCAGATCAGGCGATCGCTGGTTCTTCGACCGGTGCGCCATCCTGGGACAGTTCTTGCATCTTGCCCTGTTGCTGCATAAAGTTTTGTACCATTGCAACCATGGCCTCCACTTTGCGCGATCGCCATTCGTCAACAACGGCTGTCACCGCTGATGCAGACATCCGCCGGCCCAATGCTTCATAGAGATAAGCGGCATGGCGTTCTTCATCTTTGGCAATGCTCAAAAGACCGTCTTTCAGATGCGGGTCTGCATTCACCCCTGTGAGCGATCGCACCATGCCCAAAAAGTCACGGCACGCATCCAGTTCTAGGATATGGGTGCTAGCTAAGAACACGGGCCAGTCAATCTTTTCAGCCTCTAGGTCGGTTTTGGTATAACCGTCGTAGTACACTGAAAAAAATGTCCGGCGGCGCGGCTGCTCGGAATCAGCTTTCGTTTGAGATGTAGTGCGATCGCCGGGCGTAATGGCCTGTTTGTTTAAGCGATTTAGAGCTTGAGAAAAAATCTGCGCATGGCGACGTTCATCGTTGGCATGACGACGCAAACGCTCGGCTAGCCATTCATCGCCTTCCGCTGCCGCCCGCTGACTTAACGTTTCGAGATAGGGCACCGAACCCGCTTCTGCTAGCTGAAATCCAGCGAGTAAGTTGGGACGAGTCTGGCGATCGCACAGGTTGCGCGACAAAATGTAGGCGGTTGCACCAGAGCCAAACAGGTGCAGTGTATGCATCCAAAGATTCATGGCATGAGGATGATGTAAGGAACGCTTCTTATCCTAACGCGCAGGCTAATGGTTTGCTGCTCGGTGCGCTACAGCGTGCCGCCCTCTATGGGCACACATCTAAATGCACAGGCCTAGGCTTACGCGAAGGGACGGCCGTTTTCCTTGTCAGGCAAGCTACCGCACTTCGGCATAGAGTTTAGCAATGGGCAAGCACAGCAATTTGCGCAGTTGCGGCACGTAGGCCCGCTGCTGAAATACGTCGTACTGGTTGGACTCGATCACGTCCAAAATTTTGCTATAGAGCAATAGCGCTGACCAAACCGGCCACCGTGCATCACGGCTGAGGCGGTTGATGCCGCTTTCGGCTGCTGCATAGTATTGGCGGGCCCGCTGGATCTGGTATCTCATCAACGCTCGCCAGCGATCGTCTAGAACCCCATTCATTAAATCCCGTTCGCTATAGCCAAAGCGCTTCAGATCCTCAAGGGGCAGATAGATGCGCCCCCGCCGCGCATCTTCGCCAATATCTCGCAAAATGTTCGTGAGTTGATTGGCAATGCCAAGGGCGATCGCTTCATCGCTGGGGGCTGCATTCCGCCTGTCGCACCACGGAGCCGTGCATTGATTCTCATCGATTCCCATCACCGCTGCCGACATTAAGCCCACCGTTCCGGCAACCCGGTAGCAGTAGAGATACAGTTCGTCAAAGGTTTCATAACGATTGCGATACAAATCCATACGCTGCCCGGCAATCATATCTCGAAATGGCTGAATGTCCATCGGAAACCGCTGTAGCGTATCCACCAGAGCAACATCAGGTAGATGCACCGGATTGCCAGCAAATACAGCCTCAAGGTGATGTTCCCAGCGATCCAAGGTCACGTCAGTTGTAGAAGCCGCTTGGGGGCCATCCACTAGCTCATCTGTTTGACGACACCACACATACACTGCCCATATCGCCCGTCGCTTTTCCTCCGGCATGAGCATTGTGCCCATATAAAACGTCTTGGAACAGTCCGCCGTAATTTGGCGGCAATATTCATAGGACTCTTCAAGGGAAGCAGTGGCGATACGCGGGGATTCTGGCAGTTGCAGCATTACATTGCAGGCTGTTGGATTCACTTTCAGACTATCAGCCATTCGTTTTGAGTCATATAAGGGCCAGTCGGAGGTTGGGGCTACTAGGTACACATACGTCCTAAAACCCTTGTGGTTAAAGTTTTTCTCTCGTCTTCTAACCCCTTCGCCCGCTCTGGACGAAGGGGAACCGGAAAGCCCTTTACGGCCTCCCCTTCGCCTATTTTAGGGAGGGCCCATGCGTCCTGAGTAGAGAAGTTAGGGAGAGGAAAACCAGTTAAGAGACTGAGACGCTCTCAGGTTGACCTTCAGAGTAAGGGCGTGGCTCAGCAGTGTGCTGACGACTAATCGCCTGCGCCGTAAGCTTACCAGAAAGTACGGCCCCTTCCATACTGGCCAAATACCGCTGCATTGTGTAGTCACCCGTCAGATAAAAGTTTTTGATGGGGGTGACTTGACCAGGGCGGCAGTCTTGTCGTCCAGGGATCGCTTTGTAGACCGATCGCGGCGTTTTCACCACTTTATATTTCAAAAGCTGCGCCGGATTGTCGCCAGTAAAGTGCTGCGGGAAAAGTTTTTTTAGTTCTTCCAGCGTGGCGGCCAGGATGTCTTCATCGGGCTGGGTAATCCATTCTTTGGCTGGAGCCAGCACTAATTCAAGCATAGAGCGATCGGGATTGGCATATTCCCGGCAGGTGTTGCTCATGTCGGCATATACACTTAGCAGGGGCGATCGCGAGAATAGCAGGTGATCAATGTCCGTTAGCTTGCGATCGAACCAGAGGTGAATGTTAATCACCGGAACGCCCTCTAGCCCATCGAGTTGCTTGAAATAATCCATCTCGCGCCATGGTTCTGGCAGCATCACTTTCAGCGGATCAACAGGCATCGCTGATACATAGGCATCGGCTCTAACCATGCGATCGCTCTCGCCGTTCAAACCGCGCAATAAAAAGCCATCTACCGCACCGTCTTCACGCAGCACAATTTCCTTGAGCGGTGCGTTCAAGTGAACTTCTCCACCCCGCTCCGTCACATAATCCACCATGGGCTGGCACAACCGCTCAGGGGGCGCGCCATCTAAAAAGGCCATTTTAGAACCATAGCGTTCCTGAAGGAAACGATTCATGGCGGTCAGAATAATCGTTGAAGAAATTTCATCAGGGCCAATAAAGTTTAGGGATTTGGCCATCGCAATGAAGATTTCATCGTTGACTCGTTCTGGAATGCCGTGCTTTTTAAGCCACTCTGTCCAGGAATATTGATCCATCTCCTCGACATAGCTTTGGCCGCGCAACATGACCGGAATCAGCCCTAAGCCGAATTTGATTTTTTCTTCCCAGGTGAGCATATTATTGTTGCGCAGGATGGCGACAATGCCGTTCCACGGAGCTGGAATATCTGGAAAGTCAAATCGGGAATACACTCCTGGATTATCGGGCTGATTCATAATCATGGAATGCTCTTTCCACTGGAGCCGGTCTTCAATGCCCAACTCTGCAAAGAGTTGCAGCATATTGGGATAAGCTCCAAAGAAAATATGTAACCCGGTTTCATACCAATCTCCATCTTCATCTTTCCAAGCGGCTACTTTACCACCTAGAACATCGCGGCGCTCGAAGACGACAGGAGTATGACCAGCATCAACGAGGTATTTTGCACAAGATAGGCCAGCTAAACCGGCTCCGGCAATTGCAACTCGCATTAGACCCAATAACCCTCAAAGACTTGCCAATAGTTCTTTTCATTATACGCCCTAGAATTAACGCTTCTTAATAATCCAGCGTAAATTCTAAAGAAAAGATGAGGCTGGCTACGGTTAGAGTGCTGTTCTAAGGGCGATCGCAGCGCTACTCTATGGTTTTGCATTGACCGGTGTGGCGCAGCAGATGATCGCACAGCACCAGGGCAACCATAGCTTCAACCATCGGAACAGCGCGAGGTAAGACGCAGGGATCATGCCGTCCTTTCGCCGCTAGAATGGCATTTTCTCCTTCGTTTGTGACAGTGCGTTGCTCTTTGCGAATGGTCGCAGTGGGCTTAAAGGCCGCACGGAGGATAATAGGCTCTCCATTACTAATTCCCCCTTGAATGCCGCCGGAGCGGTTGGTGGCGGTGCGCAGTCTGCCCTGTTCGTCGGTGTAAAATTCGTCGTTATGTTCGATGCCAGTGAGTAGGGTTCCGGCGAAACCTGAGCCAATTTCAAAGCCTTTGCTAGCTGGGAGCGACATTACCCCTTTGGCTAAATCGGCTTCGAGTTTATCAAACACGGGAGAACCCCAGCCCATGGGCAGGTTGCGAGCAACGCATTCAACAACGCCGCCAATGGAGTCTCCTGCTCGGCCGGTTTGCTCAATTAGGTCAATCATGCGATCGGCGCAGTCTGTATCAGGGCAGCGCACAATCGTCTGTTCCACCTGTTCGAGGGTAACGGTATTGGGATCAACGACGCCTTCTAGGTGTTTGATGCGTTTGACGTAGCCAATGATGTCAATGCCAGCGGCTTGCTGCAAAATTTTCTTGGCGATCGCCCCTGCTGCAACCCGACCAATGGTTTCCCGCGCTGACGAGCGCCCGCCCCCTTGCCAGTTGCGAATGCCGTATTTTGCGTCGTAGGTCGCATCGGCATGAGAGGGGCGATATTTTTGCGCCATTTCGCTATAGTCCTGCGATCGCGCATCTTTGTTGCGTACCAAAATAGCGATCGGCGTACCTAGCGTTTTGCCCTCAAAAACACCCGAAAGGATTTCACAATGATCCGCTTCTTTTCGCGGGGTTGTAATCTTGCTTTGTCCAGGACGACGGCGATCGAGTTCGTGTTGAATATCAGCCGGTGAAATCTCAATTCGAGGAGGACAGCCGTCAATAATGACCCCAACGCCTCCTCCGTGGGATTCGCCAAATGTAGTGATGCGAAATAAATGACCAAACGTATTGCCCATAACGAAAACCCAAGCAGCATTAAGGCATCTTATCTCACTCTCATGCGTTCTGATCACAGAGAGTTGCAGACTCTAGGGTGAAAATTGGCACCAAGGCTAGGGCGCGTCATCAACACATCCAAGAAACCGGTCGAGGTTTGCCATGACACACCCAGACCCATCGGCAGGCTGTCACCACGGCTATAGCCTGATTGATCACAGCTCCCAGTTCAGCTATTTCATGTCATCTCGACCAAGGAGTTCAGGCAGCTTACTGGACGATGGCAGGGGTTGATTGCTGCCAGTGTTGGTTGTGGCGATGTAACCAGAATAAGATGCCCCTTCTTCTATATCCAAGGAGTTGGCGGTTACATCACCTTCTAGTCGGGCGGTGTGGCTAAGTTTGAGGCAGCCGTCCGCAATAATCTTTGACTTGACGACGCCATGAACCGTGATGTTACGGGCCCGTAATTCTGGCCCCTCTACTAGCCCTGTTTCCGAGACCTCGATGTCGCCAATGACTTCTACGTTGCCGTGTACAATGCCATCCACCCGCAGATTCCCTTCAACGTGGAGATCACCCTGGAACTCGCTCGTAGCGCTGAGATAGGTTAACGAACCAGCCTGCTTTTTACGTCCAAACATAGCGCTGCCTCCACATCTTGATGAACATCAAACGTTAGATTTGTGAGAGCGATTAAGAGACGGTTTAACTGGATGCACCCTTGGTGTCTAATCGCAGTAGCCTAAAAAACACAGAAAATCAACATTAAACCGCAAAGGATTAGGCGGTGCCAGTCATCAAGTTAGAAGCGCTCCTAGAATGTCAAGTTTAGACAGTATGAGACAGCTATCTTCATCTTGGGGTAATCCTCTATTGGTCAGGTTCTCTATTGGTCAGGATTTGCAGTGGTGTGGGCGTTGCCCACACCACTGCAAATCCTGACATGAATGCCACGACCCATCTTGGATTTTTGGCAAGCGTTTTGGGGCAAAAATCCGCTGTAAACTAGCGGTTTTAGTGCAGACATATGGTGTTTGTTGACCTTTACACCGCTTTGACTGCAAAAATCATTCTCAGGATGAGAATAGGAGGAATAACACCTTCAGGGACTTTAGTTTCTTGGTACACACTTCGTACTGAATTATATCGAACGCGAGGATCGTTCATTTCACCGAGCGTTTGGTATCCCAGAGTAGTGGAAGGCGATCGCATTCTAATGGTTCCAATAGCCCAGTTTCTGATGGTTCAATAGCTTCAGAAGACGATCGGCTTCCTCCAGTGTTGCTCATCTCCTTGACAACGCAAAAAGCGCCCCCGAAGGAGCGCTTCACAATCTAGCTCAGAGCAGAGAA
>CAYSIR010000026.1:0-27309 GCA_964431105.1 uncultured Leptolyngbya sp.
CCCAACCCTTGCAAAATATTGTTAATCATAGCCCGGCGATTCAAACTATGGGCGATCGCCTGTCGAAAGTCCAACGTATTGAACCAGGCAGATTTCACGGGGTCTACTAAAGGCTGTCCATTCCGCCGTCCTTTATTCAGGTTAAATATCACATAGGATGTGGACAACAGCGGCCCACCTTCATGCACCGTAAACCGTCCGCGATTTTCTTCCCGCTTCAGTAACGAAAACGTCGGAGCAGCCACGCTTACAACGTCTAAACTGCCGGAACGGAACTGCATCAGCGATGTATCTGATGATTCCACAATTTCCCAAACAATCTCTTCGATTGGGTTGGGGCTAGCCGTATCTGCCTGCCATTGCCAATAGCCTGGATGACGCTGGAACACTATGCGCTGCCCAGGCGTGTAGCTGGCTAAGCGATAGGCACCATTGGACACAATCTGGCTCGGAGGGGTATCAGTACCCCATGCCGATAAAAACGGAAGCGGCGCATCGGCAGCCGTTCGGGTTAAAAACGGCTCCATCGCGTGCTTTGGCATGATAGGAATGCTGCCAATACTCCGCAGCAGAGGCGCAAATGGTTCAGGAGAAATCACCTCAATCCGGCGATCGCCCCTAGCCTGCACGGTAGGCAACAGCCCCGATTCGCCAATCTTCAGAATGTCGCGCAGCAGCGTCGGCACTTCTGGATTGAAGCAAATTGAATTAAAAGTGAACAGCACATCCTCAACGGTAATGGGTTGACCGTCTGACCATTGCAGCCCCGCTCGCAGCATAAACTCGATCTGCTGACCATCCTCGCTGACCTGCCAAGACTCAGCCAAATCAGGCAACAACTCGGCCGATGTTCCATTTTGGCGCAGCAGACTGGCGTAGGTTAGGTCAAAAACATTGACGGCTTCCTCATTGAGCGCAACGTTAAACGTTTTTGGCACCGTCGTCACGCTCAGCGCTAGCCGAGACGACTGGGCAGCCATCACATTTTCAGAAAAATTGGCGATCGCAAAAAAACCTGTGATCCCTAGCGCAACGAAGACCACTACTATCCCTATCAAGAGCGATCGCGCCGACACCATTTCCGTGCGGGTGAAGCGCTTCATCCAAGCCTACAACTAACGACAGCAAACCTCACGGTTTTTCTTAAACGCTCGGCAGACGGATCAAGCAGTCAATGCTGCCCGCCGCCTCCATCCGTGAAGCGATGGATCATGACCACCAGTGCTACAGGCTTTCGAGATACTCAAGCAAATCAGCCATTTCCTGGGGGCTTGGCTGAAACTGAGGCATTGGCGGCGTTTGACCACTTGTGACTTGATAGATGAGGCTCACACTAGATTTATGATCCGAGATGCCGTGTAAGCTGGGGCCAACGTGCCCATCTGCATACAGCCCGTGGCAACTTGAACAATTCATTTGAAAGATAGCATGGCCGCGAACCAGATCACCATCCAAGGACAGCACATCTCGAACGTAGGGGTCGGAATGGCGAATTTGGTGGATAGCCAGCGCTGTAACCAATACAACGAACAAAATTGACAACAAAAGAAGAGCGATTTGGGTCATCGCTCGCTCAGTTGACGGTTGTTCGCGTTTCAAAGGATTCAGCAATTCTTTGGTCACAATGATGCGCTACTGCGATCGCAGCCTCGAGAACAGGGTAAGACGAGCCACAAGACTTGAAAAGTTGTAGCAGATCCAACGATTTGCTTTTACAACTCGTGTATCGCCTGCATACATAAGTTTAATTAACTTAACCCAATCTTGCAAAGCTTAAGTAAGTGTAAAGAGATGTGTACCTAGAACACCATCCAGCCCCTGCCTCTTCCTTTCCGGCTCGTTCGACAGTAGGCGCACCACAGGGACGCTGAGATCCCAAGGCGAGTGTCCGCTGCTCCGACTAGCCAATCGGATGAAAAACTGAAAATAGGGTTGCGAAATGTAACGGGCACGTTTGAAAAAGATCCCCAATCAAAGCTATTGTTGTATTTAGCGATGGCAATCTGATGGTCATCCGTAGGGCATAAACATTGAGGTTTAAGGAGCATTCGCTGTGGTAGAACCATTGCTTTCAGGCATTGTGCTAGGGTTGATTCCGGTTACATTGGCAGGGTTATTTGTGGCGGCGTATATGCAGTACCGTCGCGGCAATCAGTTTGATCTGTAATTGATCTGCAAGTATGGCTCTGCAAGGTTTTATTGCTAATACCTCATCGATCCCGGCTATGAGCTGTGGTGCGTGCTATCTAGCGGCAAACGCGAATCAGAGTGGGTTATGATGTGCCCCCGTAGGCTCAGCTAGGGCTTGCTGCGGCTCTTGAGAAAGTTTGAGCATGAATGAGTAGCTGAGTGATACCTCTGCAACAGCCAATGGTTGTTCGGAGGTTTTTAGTTGAGCCATTGCTATGGCGGTAGCCATTTTGTTTGCGACACGGAATGTCTGGTGAAACGGCCTAGCCGTCTCACTCAGAATTTCTAGGATTTTTGTTTAGCGCTATAAAACGTGAGTGCGGTGTTGCCGTAGCGTTTCTGACGGGCGATCGCAATCTGATGGTTAGACGTGCCAATGGTTGGCGGCAACTCATTTTGTGGATCGTGTTCTGCGGCTAGTTGACCGTTGGTATCCAGCAGGTCGAGAGTGGCGATCGCTTCTAACACTGGCAGATAGAGAGGGCTGGCATAGGGTGGATCAAAGTAAATGCGATCGAAGCATTGCCCGCGCAGCGTTGCCAATTTGCGAACCACATCCCCCCGAATCACCTTAATCCATTGCTCCGGTTGGGCAACCTGCTGCCAGTTTTGCTGAATGATGCGACAGGCGGCCGCCGATTGGTCAATGGCGATCGCGCTGCCTGCCCCCCGACACAGTGCCTCCGCGCCCATCGCACCGCTACCGGCACAGAGATCCAGCCACCGCGCCCCACCAATTTTTCCCTGCCAAATATTGAACAGGGCTTCCCGCACCCGCGCCGGTGTGGGTCGCGTTGCTGGGCCGGACAGGGTTTTAAGTTGACGGTTGCCGTAAATGCGGAGGCTCATATTGCAAGGTTTTGGGCAGCGAGGCAAGATTGCGGTTATTGGTGATGGTGGCTGGTTGGAGGGTGAAACGGGTTCCGGCGGAACTCTCTCGACAGAGCTGTGACGGAGCTGGCGTTTGTCAATTATTTGGGGGATTTGGGGCGGCTATGCCAGCCAACTGTCAAGGGCGATCGCTAACCCAATGGCAGCGATCGCCCCAACTAAAGTATTGATAACATTGACCACTTCATTGGTGAGCCAGGACATTTGATTTTGTAGCGTTGCGCCAATCACACTTTCAAAATTGGTGGCAATAAACGCTGCGATGATACACACCCCAACGCCGACTAGCGAGATCAAGCCGACTCCCCAACCCACCAGGGCGATCGCCACTGACGCTACGATACCGGCTAGCGTTCCTTCCAGGCTCACTGCGCCTTCGGTGCCACGGGGAACCGCTTGCAAGGTAGTGATTAAAAAGGTACGGCGGCCGTAGGCTTTCCCGACTTCGCTAGCAGTAGTGTCTGAGAGTTTGGTGGCAAAACTAGCAACATAGCCCAGCATCAACCACTGCATCCATTGCTCAGACCCCGCCTCAGACCCATTCGACACTAACCCTACCCCCAAGGCGCAGAGCGCACCCACCAACGCCGACCCCCAGACATTCTCCGGGCCGCGAGCGCCCGATCGCTTTTCGGCAATACCTGCCGCTTCTTTTTCGGCCATGCCAATCCGCGTGACTGCCGACCCCACCAGAAAATAAAACATAACCACGGCATAGCCCGACCAGCCCAAGGTTCCCCAAATGAGTACCCCCAACCCCCACGCATGGATCAAACCCGCCGGGGTCAATAGGGCTTTTGGAATCAGCCAAGCGCCACCCAACAGCAGAGTGTTGAGCGCGATCGCCACTAGCCAAGGATTTGCTGATTCAATCCACGCCACGCCCATTCTCCTTCGCCCATCGGTTTACTCATCGGTTTGATTGTATAGCGCTCAGCAGAAAGCTTAGGAATTTTTTATGGGACGGCCAACCATTCCATAGCCGACGCAGGCTGTTGCCATACTGGCTAAAATGCGGCTACCCGGCATCCCCAACCATGGCAGGCTGAATGTAGTCTGCATCTCGATGAAACTTGTCTAAGTTTGGCATGATTGGGAATGTTGAACGCTGGGTAAATTCTATGGGTATGCTTCTTGCTGGTGATATTGGCGGCACGAAAACTATTTTGCGATTGGTCAGCAGCGATCGCCTCCAAACGGTCTACGAACGTCAATACCCCAGCGGTGACTTTCCCGACCTCGTACCAATGGTGCGCCAGTTTTTGCAGGAGGCAAAGCACCCTACACCGCCCAGCAGAGCCTGTTTTGCGATCGCTGGGCCAGTGGTTAATAATACCTCAAAGCTGACCAATCTCTCTTGGGAATTAAGTGGCGATCGCCTACAAGTGGATCTCAGCCTCGACCATGTTTTGCTAATCAACGACTTTGCCGCCGTGGGCTATGGCGTATTGGGGCTGGCGGATGCGGATGTTCATACCCTGCAACCGGGTCATCGGGATGCCTCAGCCCCGATCGCGGTCATCGGTGCAGGCACAGGATTGGGGCAAGGATTTCTGGTGCCCGATGGCGATGACCACCGAGTCTTTTCGTCGGAAGGCGGTCATGCCGACTTTGCGCCCCGCTCTGAATTAGACTTTCAATTGCTGAAATATTTGCTAGAAAAGCACCAAATTACCCGCATTTCTGCTGAGCGGGTCGTATCAGGTCAGGGAATTGCTTCAATTTACCAATTCCTGCGCGATCGCCAGATGGGAGCCGAATCGCCTGACATTGCCGCACAAATCCACACCTGGGAGCGGGAAATGGGGCAGACTGAAAAATCTGTCGATCCCGCAGCGGTGATTGCAAAAGCCGCCGCCGAAGCGCGCGATCGCCTCTGTCAGCAAACCATGGATATTTTTGCCCGGGCCTATGGAGCCGAAGCCGGAAACTTAGCGCTGAAGCTCCTACCCTATGGTGGACTGTACATTGCCGGGGGCATCGCAGCCAAAAATCTACCGCTAATGACGTCAGGGATTTTTATGCAGGCCTTTTCTGACAAGGGCCGGGTCAGCCCATTGCTCAATGCAGTGCCGGTTCATGTCGTGCTAAACCCGCAAGTCGGACTAATTGGGGCAGCGCTAAGAGCCTCAAAACTCTAGGCGTCGTCGCAGCACAATCAGCAACGCAATGGCGATCGCAACCCCACCCCCAAGGAAAAAGACGGCAATACCGCCCTGCTTCCAGACGGGGCCCAGCAAAATTGGCGACGTGAATTGTCCTAAATTTGCCATGCCCGTCCCGATCGCCAATACGCTAGTTCGCAGTTCCACGCTGGTCACAGTCGCCAGAGCGTCATACAGCGTCGGCATTACCAATCCATACCCCGTACCAAACGTCACCGCCGCCAATAAAATCAGCGGAATCTGGGTCAGAGAGGGAATAGTCAGCAGCATTACCCCCATCAACACAAACCCAACAGCAATCCCGCCCGTCTGGCCGATCGCCTTCGCCAACCGACTCGCCCCCACCGCCGACACAATGGCCGCCCCGATCGCCCGTGCCGCCAAAATAGCTCCATTCAACGCCGGGTCAGCCGCGATCGCCTGCTTAAAAAAAAGCGGTGCATAGACAATTACGATGTAAAACACTCCTGATGCCAAAATCAATGCACCGTAGAGCATCAGCACCTTGGATGATTTGAGCGTGTCGATGAGGGCCTGCCGCTGTTCGCCCGCCGGAAGCTGCACCAGTTGGCTATGAGATGACGACCCCGACGACAGAATCCACAGAGACGCGATCGCCACTGGAACACCCATGCCATACATCAAAAAAGAATAGGTCCAGTGGAACGACCCCAGCCAGCCGCCCAGCAGCGGAAAAAAAATGCTGGTAGTGGCCAACGCACTAGCCGCATAGCCCAGAATGCGCGATCGCATCTCCCCTTCATACAGCGTGCCGAGCAGGCCAATGCTGGCTGCGGCAATACCGCCACTGGCCGCCCCCACCAAGGCCCGCGTCACCAGCATTGACCAAAATCCAGTCGCCAGCGCTCCCGCCGACCCAGTAATGGCATAGATCAATAACGCTGTCACCAGCACCAAACGTTTGCCAATGCGATCGGACAAGATGCCAAAAATTGGACTGAACAGGGCGATCGTCAGTGTATGCATACTCACCAATGTTCCCGCCCAGCGCGGGTCTACATTCAGCACCTCCACTACTTCTGGAAATACAGGCGACACCAATCCTCCCGTCATTGTGCTTAACGAGCCAGCCGCAAGCAATACGGTTAATAAGGGCAACTGTTGTCGAGAAAATAACGAGCTGGACAAGTCAAATACCGAACTACTGCACTAGCGATCGCCCATCATTCAACGGGGTTGAGCTGATCCGGTTGATGAGGCTAACACCCCAACAGGTTCAAACCAATTTTCGGGCATTGTTCAATGATTTTAGCGCCCAAGCTTGAGGCTAATCCGCCAGCCAGTCTCAATTGAGGGCGATCGCTGCCTACCCCTTTCAGACTTAACCCGGCGGAACCATCGCCCAGCCGCTACCAATTAACTGCCGTGACTCTATCACTTCTCGATCGGCAGGACAACGCGGCGCCATAACCCGTGGGGTATTCGGCAACCCTATCAGCCATTGCGCAGCTCCAACTGCGGGTGAGCGATGATGGCTCAAACCCTATGGACTGCGCACAAAGGGTTCTATCCTTGTTTGACAGTCATCCAAAATGGCATCGATGCATTCCCGCAAACGTCGCTAGACCTTTTGCCTCATACCCCTTCGGCCACTCAGAGTCCTCGTTTTTGAACCAGGGACGGCGGATTTCAGCGAGATCTGCGTAATGGATAGAAAATGGCATGGGGGGTGTGACAGTTAGACGGGCGGTATATAGATTTTCCTTTCTGTTGCGAAGGACTATTAAACTGTCGAATGATGATGTAAAGATTTGCAAGGCTGGAAGGATAGCTGACTACATGGAATTGGCGACAGCTCTCAAAGGGCAAACCGTCCAAAATGTGATTCGCACCGTTGGCATTAATCCCAACCACTGGTATCCGGTAGGTTGGGCCGATCAACTTCGTCCAGGGCAGGTGCAACCGGTCAAAATTTGGAAACAGGCGATCGCACTGTATCGCGACCAAGAGGGGCAGCTTCATGCCCTTGAAGATGCTTGTCCCCATCGTGGCGTTGCCCTACACAAAGGTAAGGTTCACGGCCAGCACTTAGCCTGTGCGTATCACGGCTGGGAATTTGATGGGCAGACGGGGGAATGCGTTAACATTCCTTATCTGCCTGACCAGCAAAAATTGCCCTGCGCCCATGCTCGTAGCTATCCGATTCAAGAGCGCTACAACTTAATCTGGGTCTTTCCGGGAGCGGCCGATCGCGCCGATTCAATGCCTCTTCCAACGGTGGCGGAGTACGGTGATGACGACTGGCTAATGGTTCCCGTCACGGCTCGCTTTCAAGCCCATTTTTCTATCTGCAACGAAAATGCGATGGATGTATTCCATGGCTTTTTGCATGAGGAATTGCAGGGCTGGTTTGATCCAGTGTTGCTGGATCTTAAGCAAACTGATGAACTGGTTCGCGCTGAGTATCAAGTTTCCTATAAGGGACGCTTGGCGAAATTTTTAGGACTGAGTGAACGGGCAGATGAAGTGACCACGCTGCCGATTACGGTGCAGTACCGCTATCCTCATTTTGCTAGTGCGCTCAAGGGTGTGTCATCGCTGTATTTGATGCGATCGCCGGTGGATGATACGGAAAGCCGCTCCTTTGCCCTGTTTTTCTTCAAGGTGAACTTGCCGAAATGGTTGTTAAATCCTATTCGCCCTCTGTTGAGCGATCTGATTCAGCGTTTTATGCTCCAGCGGTTTCTCCGTCAAGATGTCGAAATGATGGAGAGTGAGCAGCAGGCCTACCTAGCTCAGCCCCAGCGTCGATACGTTGAGATCAATCCCGCCATCATTGCGTTGCAGCGGTTGACTGTCCGGCAATACGAACAATTTATGCAACAATCGAGTCATTCTTTTAACCCGCCATCGTATCAGTCTATCGGCTCGAGCAATGGGGATTCAGCGCATCGTTCCTTCTTTATGAAAGGGGAGGGTTCATGACTATCCATTGGGGTTGAAATGGTTCGGGTCGCAGGTTAGGGAGCAGAAACGTTTTGCATCACGGGAGTGCGGCGAGTTGTATGGCGGAGCTATGGCGTTCATGTCACCATTCCATTTTATCGATTCATCATACCCAGCCAGGAGAGCGGCTCGACAATTGGCACAATAGCCATCCGTGGCGATCGCAGAGAAGGTTACTGATTATATAAGGTGAGGGGAGTTTACAGTGCAAGTTGTTAAGGAATACGTTCAGAAATGGTACGAGAGCGGGCTAGATCCTGACGAATATATTTGCCATGGAAAAAACGGTAATTTAGTAGATATCGAAGAAGCGGCAACGGGCGATCGCCGCACCGTTCTGACCTTTTGCACAAATGACGTATTGGGCTTGGTTCAAAATAAGGCGGTTCAGCAGGCTGCCATTGATGCCGTGGTGCAGTATGGCACATCCAATAGCTCTTGTTCGGTGCTGAGCGGTCGGATTGATTTACATCGGCAACTTGAAAACGAAATTTCTGAATTTAAGCATCTTGGGCATACGCAGCTCTTTTTGAATGCCTGGATGGCGTTGCAGGCGTTGATGGATGCCTTCTGCCACCTAGCCATTCCGGTTCCGGGGTTTCAGCATACTCGCGAGACGATTATCTTTACTGATGTACTGAACCATGGCTGCATTGTGTCTGCCATTTCTAATGCTGGGACGCGATCGGGAAAGCTGTTTGGTCATAGCCCACGGGTGCGGGTGCGGGCTTATCGCCATTGCGATATGGCTGATCTGTCCCGCAAAATGAAGCGCTATGTTCGCCCAGACGATCGCATTATGGTGGTGTCGGATGCAGTGTTCTCAATGGATGGCGACATTGCACCCTTGCCCGAAATGATTGATGTTCTGTCGGACTATGAGGGCAGTGTGTTGGTGATGGATGAAGCCCATGCCAGCGGCGCACTGGGGGCAACGGGGCGTGGCATTTATGAACATTTTGGGCTGTTGCCGCAAGATGCGATCGCCCGTGGTGTGATTCCGCTAATTATGACCACGTTCTCCAAGTTTGCGGCTTCGGCCGGTGCAGCCATCAGCAGCCACGTCGCTGAACTGAAGCCGTTGCTGAATGTGTCGCCCACCTCCATTGGCACCATTTCGCTGCCGCCATCCACAACAGCCGCCGCATTGGAAAGTATTCGCCAAGTGCGTCAATCGCCAGAACTGGTGCGTCGTCTGCATGACAATACGCGCTATCTGCGATCGCACCTAGAGGCTCATGGCTTTGAGGCGATTGGCGAAACCAATGTGGTTCCCGTAATCTTGCCCACTGATGTTAATCCAAAGGTGTTTGGTCGCAAGCTCATGACTGACTATGGCATCTGGGCCTCGCCGATTTGGTTTATTGCTAAGCCCCGGATGCGGATCACGGTCAATGCACTCCACACCCGCGAAGAGATGGATCGCCTCATTATCGGGATGGTCAACACCCGCGATGCCATGCTCTGCAAACCACAAACGCTATCGGCGTAGGGCCGGAATCCATCCGATCGCCCTCCATTGCTAAGTTTCTCCGCCCAACTGAAAACGCGACCCCAGTCAGTTCAAGAACCGCTGAGGTCGCGTTTTATTCTTTCTAAGAAGGGGATTGTCTTTTAGTGGTGCGGATGGTTGATGGTGTAGGTATAGCCCACACCATCAACCATTTCTGAATACCATTACCGAGAGGGACGCTGGAGCAATTGGGCATCGCTGATGCTGCCCGATCGCTATCGCAACAGCAGGTAATAAAGTTGCCCTGGTGTATTGACTAAACCGGCGCGATCGCCGGCTGTAATGCCGGTTCCCAAGAACACATCCACGCGCCCGGCCCCCTGAATTGCGCCGCCCGTGTCCTGATCCAGCACATATCGACTGACAGGGTATTGCTGAATAGAACCATCAGGACTAGCGTAAGGAAGCTGCGTTTGAATCAGGGCAAGTGCGCCAGGCGGCATTAGGCTTTTGTCCGTCGCAATGGAGCGATCGGGCGTAACCGGAACTCGCAGGCTGCCCGTGGGGGCTGCGCCGCCCGTTTCTCGAAAGAAGACAAAGCGGTCATTGCGGGGCAGGTAGCGATCGAGGGCTTCAGGATGGGTACGGAAATAGTCCAGTACCATCGGCAGGGTCAATTCTTCCAGGCTGAATTTGCCGTCATTGACCAACTCCCGCCCCAGGCTAGTGTATTCATAGTCCGTGCGTCCGGCATAGCCCACCGTCATGATGGTGCCATCGGTCAATTGCAGCCGAGCCGATCCCTGCACCTGCACTAAAAAGGCTTCTAGGCGATCGCGCAACCACACCAATTCCAGACCATTTAACTGCCCTGCCGCGCCGCCCAATCCATCCATCCCTTCTAGTTCTGCACGGGTAGGATGAGGCATCGTCCAGGTTTCCAGATCGGGCGGACGACGGTAAAGCGGGTATCGATACTCTGTAGTAGGCGTGCGGCTGGCGGCATAGACGGGTTCAAAATAGCCCGTGAATTCGACTGTACCTAAACTATCGTTGCCTACGGATTGATAAAACTCAAACTCTGCTGCCACCGCCCGCTGCAATTCATCTGCCGATCGCGCTGTCAGCAGCAATTCCTGAAACCGCTCCAGGCTGCGCAGTACCCGATCGCGGCTGATGTTCATGGCATCGTAATCCGCATACGCTTCGATCGCGGCGGGGGTCTGCAAATAGTTCAGCGAATATTGGATAGCCAGGAGCAACTGAGCGCGATCGCCCGCCTGAATCAACAATGGCTGATCATCAGCCAGCGTCGGGTGTAGTCCTTCACCCCACAGTTGACCATCCCACCCTAGTGGTTCATCTGGATGGAATTGAGGCATCACCAAACGTAGTGGACTAGACTCCGAAGGAGCGGTTTGGGCAACCAGTGGAAAATCGGCAGCAGCGAAAAGAGTCAGTCCGCCAACCATCCAGCCCAGGGCAAATTGATAGAGTCTTTTCATCACAACCGATTGATAACCTACCGTCTATCTGTTTCAGTGCATTGCAAGGGCACCCGGACTTAACACGGATGACACCATGGGGCGATGCTTAGAAGCGATCGACACTGGAACTGAAATACGGCTCCACCCGAATGGCAACGACGTTAGAGGGACGCACTACCATATATTCGCCTTGAATATTTTTGATGGGCACGCTGATAAATTCATCCGACGCTGCCTTGGGCACTAGCTCACCGCTGTACCACTTTTGAAAGTCTTGGATGGTGGGGAAACGGACTTCTTCGCGGTGTCCGCCGGTCATAAAAATGTGAACAGCATATTCGGTCGGTGTTCTAGGCATAATGTTAATGTCCTATAGGTTCAATATGAGGCTTGGGTCAGGTGTGAGCGGCGCTTGACGCGACATCAGCAGAGCATACAGCAGAGCCGTGGCGATCGCTCCAGGCTTAATCTACCCAAACCCGCAGCCGCCCAATCTCAGTTCGTTGCTGCTTAGCGTACCGTAGAGTTTGGCAGAGTTAGGGGATAGGAGCGTCCCACAGTTGTCAGTTCGTTCCTCATGCCCCCCAGCCTTGCGCAAAAGTCGCTTCAACAAACCGGGCACAGTGGAAATCCAAATCCTAAATTATGATAGACGCTACAGCCATAGCCGCCACCAAAATGAGCGGTTCGGTTGGTATTGGGGAGGGCGATCGCACAAGTCTCGACCCATGTTCAGATCCTAGGGCGACCCATCCGCCCATTTTCGAGCCGCTCATCGATGGATTCCAACAAAATCCCAGGTCCTCAACCAAATGGACTGGCATATTGGATCAAACTCCTGCCGCAGCCATGGTGACGGCTCCTTGCGGATGATGTTGGGGCATGCTGTCGCTGACCCTGGCCGGTTTCGGTGATTAATTGACGCGCCCTAGGCGATCGCGAACCACAACACGGTAGGCTATGTAGAACAGACATGGGGTGAATTGAGCGCATTCCTCAGCGAATGCCCCAAGACGGGTTCACCCGGTTGAATTTAACGGATTCTGAGGAGTCATGCAGGTATTTGTTCTTCTCTTTAATGCTAGAACCGACAACGAGGGGGTTCACACACTGAAGGTAGGCGATCGCAACATTGTTTTGATGTTTGAGAGCGAAGACGACGCGACTCGCTACAGCCTTATGCTGGAAGCCCAGGACTTCGGCAGTCCCACCGTGGAAGGTTTTGACCAAGACGAAATTGAAGAGTTTTGCGTTGGGGCCAACTATGAATGCAAAGTCGTGCCGGCTGGCACGCTGGAGGTTCCGCCAGAAACCAATGCTGAATCTATTGATTGGAAACCGGATGGCACGGATACGGCAACTGCCAGCACTGCCGTTAATGCCTCTGAATCAGACGAATTTTCGGATGATGAACTGGAGCGCATTCGCCGTCGCCTTGAAAGTTTGCTGTAGTCGGAGTGTTTAGCCATGTCCTCTGCCAACTTTCAGCCCATTACGGAACGCGGCCACCTACTGACGGAACAGAACAACCCCAACAGCCAACAGTTGGATCAACTCTCGTCGCTGGAGTTGGTGCGGCTGTTTAATCAAGAAGATTATCGGGTGCTGGAGGCGATCGCATCCGCCGAAACAGCGCTAGCGGCGGCTATTGATCAAACGGCGATCGCTCTGAAAAAGGGTGGACGACTATTTTATGTAGGCGCTGGAACCAGCGGACGGTTGGGCGTATTGGATGCGGCCGAATGCCCGCCCACCTTTTGTACGCCACCGGAGCAGGTGCAGGGCATCATTGCAGGCGGAGCTGGGGCCCTCGTTCGCAGTTCCGAAACGTTAGAAGACTTGGCCGCAGATGGCGCAGAGGCGATCGCCCAGCGGCAGGTTACTGAATTAGATGTCGTTGTCGGAATTACGGCAGGCGGAACGACTCCCTACGTGCATGGAGCGCTGAAAGCCGCCAACCAACGGGGAGCCACCACCATTTTCATCGCCTGTGTGCCATCGGCGCAGGTTTCTGCTGATGTGACTGTAGATGTTCGCCTGCTGGTGGGGCCAGAAATCCTGGCTGGCTCAACGCGCTTAAAAGCGGGAACGGTCACAAAATTAGCGCTCAATATCCTGTCCACAAGCGTTATGGTCAGATTGGGCAAAGTTTACGGCAATCGCATGGTGGATGTGGCAGTGACGAATAGTAAACTGCTCGATCGCGCCCTCCGTATTGTGCAAGACTTGACCGATTTGGATCGGGATGCGGCGGCCGCCTTGCTTGAGCGGAGCGATCGCCGAGTCAAACTAGCCCTGTTAATGCATTGGACGGGCTTGGATGCTGTCGCTGGGCAAACCCTCCTCGATCGCCATGACGGCCAGTTGCGATCGGCCGTCAACGCACATCCTGGTTAACTCACTGGCTAGCCCCTAAAGCCTCATGCTATGCATTACAAACGTCGCCAGACCTTTTGCCTCACAACCCTTCTAGCGGTCACTCAGAGTCCTTGTTCTTGAACTGAGGAATGCGGGTTTCAGCTAGATTTGCGTAATGGATAGAAAGCCTCATGGGAGAGAGGCTTCTGCGCCCAAGGCAGAATTTTTATCAGTCCGTTAGCCGCAAATCAGGCCACATCCACCAACGCTAGGAGGCTGTCGCGATCGCCCTCAGCACCCAGCCCACCACCACACCCAACCCACCAAACCGTACTGCCTGCCAAAACGGTTCCTTGAGGCTACCCAACGAAAACAGCTCACTTTCTAAGGCAATTTCCAATTCTTCAATTTGCTGCGTGATGCGATCGAGTTCTTGCTTCAGTTCAGGCGTGCGATCGCCTTTGGGAATGCGGCGAATATCTTCATAGCGATTGCCCAACTCCTCTCGCCGTTGGCGATCGCGCTGAACTTGAGCATATCGCTCTTTAAGGGCTTGCAGAGATTGGTCAACAGCGGTCAACGAATCCTCAAATGTCTGTGACTGATTCGTCGCGGGGGGAGATGGCTCTGGAGATGTCATCACACTGCCTTTGCTAGTTTCAAGACTGGTTTTATGACTGGCATTCAGACTGAACCCAGGTCAAACATCGCGCCAGAGAACTGCCCTATACTGAAATGACAGTCGTTTGCGTAAGGCAGTATTCTCATGGCACGAACTCCTCAACCGCTGATTACAGATACCCTGACCACTGCAAAATCTCAACAGCTTGCGGACTGGACTACGGCCGAGTTGGCTCAGGTGTTAGCAGAACGGTTAGCGATCGCTCCCAATGACTGGCATCGCCTCAAGGGAAACCGCAAAGCCCGCGCTCAAGAGCAGATTGCCAGTGCGTTGGTGTATTTGCTGAACGGACAAACCGAGGATAGCTTGGCCCATTTGCAACAGGCGACGGGTTGGCTCGATCGCTCCATTTCAGCGCCGCCCTGCCCTAGTCATGGCAACCACTAACGCCTACGGTTATCTCACCGGGGTTAGCAGCAACTCCCTAATGTTGCTGGCGATCGCTGACTTCTTGGGTCGCCGCGAACCATCCTGACTTGACGCTGATCTCAACCTGCGCCAGCGTCGCGCTTGGTCGTGATGTCGCGGTCGAGGGGTTGGCCGTATTCGACAGGTTAATTGCCTGATGGCATAACACCGTCAGCGCACAGGAACACACGGCCAGCAAACACAAATCTAAATGGCGATGAGAAACAGGAGCCGCAGCGGTCACAGCGATCGCCTGGGCAGAGCGGGATTGGGGCGAGGAATAGGAATTCAACACAATGAAAAACTGAATACGACAGTACAACGATGGCAGCCAGCGACGCAGGATGGGAACACGAATCTGGGATGGTTTTAGGATGCCCAGCGCCTCATCGTCCGCACTCACACGCCATCGCCAAGTTTAGCGTGACTCGGTGAGGATTGCATCAGTTCCCGTTCGGCATTGGTGGAGCGGCAGCGTCTGTCACGACCTGCCAGCAGGGTAGAAAGTACTGGGCGATCGCATCGTCAATATCCCAGAATTCAGCATAGCTATCGCTGGAACAGTACACTGCCACAAAAATCATCAACACGTCTTGGAAGGATTTGCCATCCCGTGCGATCGCGTCAGTATAAACCTGGTTAATGGCATTTTGTAAATACAGTAGGTTGCTCACAGCCTGGGTGAACAGACCCTCATGCCCTGCCACTGTTGGCAAATAATCACGCTGATATTCTTCCATAAACACTTGGTAGAGATGAGCGATCGCAATTTTTAGGTTCGTCTGAAACTCTAAGGATTCTGCCGACTGCTCCATATTCCAATTCGCCAACAATTCCTCCTCCAAACGGGAAGGCTCCATCACGGATACGTTGATGGTCAGCAGGGGTTGCAAAACCCGCAGAAACAAAAAATCAATATCCGCCAAGCTCAGATCCAGCTTAGCTGGCAACCCCTTAAACACCGACGAACTTGGAAGGCGATCGCTTAGGGTGGGATGATCCCAAATAAACTTAAACTCCGCCACATCCGCCACCAATTCTCCAATTAAGTGGGTAAACAGCAATCCTAAGCGCTGCTGCGCCTCGCCGTGAAAAAACAGCCGTGCCCGTTCTTCGTCTAGCCATACCCGCTGCCCATCAACCCAAAACAGCTCGCGGCAGGCAATTGGCCCAAGGGGCGTATAGGCGGTTTCCCCTGCCCGCAGTGGTTCATCACAGTCTGCCAAAATGCTGTAATCGCTTTCAAACTGCGTGAGCAGCGACTGCCAGTAGTGTCCCCAAATGTCATGAACTAGGAACGCTTCGGCTTTTTGGGTGGGAATAATGCTGACCGATCGCAGCAACGTTTGCACAATGCGGCGGCTGGGAATAGCAAGCTGACGGGATAAGCGATCGCACCACTCTAGGTTGATGTGCTGCGGGTCGCAGGCCCCAAAAATCGGGAATCGGTTGAATTTTTCAAAACGAAACTGACTAATCTGTGTCAAGAACTGGGCGATCGCCGCTTGATGAGCAGCGGGCAAGGGCTGCCACAGGGATGAATCCGCCAATTGCAAGCCGTCATAGTCTAAGCAGAAAAAAATCTGAGTGCGCGTATGTAAACAGTGCAGCGCCGCTACGGGAATAGGAACCTGACCAAATAGGTGCTGAAACAATCGCAACATCGCAGATTGCAAGGCTTCTGGCGGCGTATCGATCGCGATCGCTAGCCCCACATCCTCCAGCACCGCCGTAATAATTCGTTCTTGGTCTGCCAATTGTTGGTCGATCGCTGTCATATTTTGAGCCAGTTGAGCAGCAGTGTCATCCGACAACTCAAAGGCAGCCGTCCACTGAGCGATCGCACCATCCACCGACAGTCGATTAACCGGCTCGACCTGATACTGCCGCAATGTGGGAGAATCCAGCGTTCCTCGCCAATACTGTCCGCCCATGCGGTGGTAGCGAGTTGCCAACACCATAGCCCGAACAAATGCCTGACGAACGGCTAACGGAATCTGAGCAACGGGTAGGCGATCGCGCTGAATGGGATGAGCATAGTGCTGTAGAGACGTTTGCAGTTCCCGCAATCGGGCTTGACGACGCTGCACCACCTCAGCTTCAGCATCAGACGGATTCAACAACCGTCGAGACAATTGCAGCGCCTCAGCTAATAATTCGCGACGATGGGGATGGGGATGGGGAACAGGCATAGTTAAAAATTATGACAGTATTACGTGAAACGATTCGGCATTATTCGACATTGCCAACGCGCCCGCACCGTTTGCGAGATAAGCCCGTCCGGTTCGCAAGCAGCAAGGACTGGTTGACTGACAAAATAATCTAAACTCCCATCCCTGAAGAGGGCAGGAGACCCGATCCCTAAGGGGTTCATCCGGGAGGGGAGCGGTTTCCGCGCAGAATTTTGGGTCAGTCAATCAGCGCCTCCCTACCACCGTGGGATAAGTATTGGGCTGAGGAGCGTTACCTTTCGCTACAGCCACACCTGCGTATATTTCTGGAATGACGATCGGAACCCATGAATAAGAATAGTGTCGAATAAACCAGTTGCAGCAGCCCCCCTAATTTCCTCTAGCCGCGTTATGTGCTTTTATGACGGATGCACCAATTGGCTAGCCAGTATCTGCGGCTCAGATCCGTGCGCATCGGGAATTTGCACCCCATGCTGTAAGCGGCACTGGTAAGCGGCACTGGTATAGGATCGGCTCCCTCAGCCATCCAGTTCACTCAATCCACCTCACGTTTAGCGATCATTCATCATGCTAAATACTCCTGAATTGTCATTGGGATGGGCACGGGCAGCCCGCCAATCTCGGACGCCCCGTGCGATCGCCTCCGTTCCATCAGAGCTGTTTGCTGAAAACAAGCAGACCCAACGGCGCATCTTCAGCCGCGCCAGCGCTACGCCGCTTCCCAACCGGCGCAACCGAGCGGTAATTGACCCCAACGGCATCCGCTCCGGACGCTTGACTGGGCGCGATCGCTTCAATCCTACTCGTCGTCTGCGGTTTTTTGATGATTTTCGGCTACAGAATGTGCAAGCGGGCGATCGCATTCGCATCACCCTGACCTCATCCCGAATCGATCCATACCTACAACTGATCGATGCCCGCACCGGCAAAGTCATCCGCCAAAACGATGACATCAACATCAACAACACCAACTCGCGGTTAACCTTTGTTGCCCGTCAGGGACAGGAATATCAGCTACGAGTCACCAGCTATGGAGCGCGGGAAGTCGGAGCCTATCGATTGATCACCCGGAAGGTAGGCGGCCGCACCCCACCCCCTGATCGTCCTACGCTGCCCACCAACCCCGCCCCTAATCCACCCAGTCCAAATCTGCGGTTCGATCGCTCCTATGGATATGGTCTGGTCAATGCAGCAGCGGCAGTTTCCGCCGCGATCGAACAACAGCCCTTCAGCAATGTCCCCGACTTGGGCGGAAGAAGCTGGGGGTTAGATATGATTAATGCGCCTGAAGTCTGGAACCAAGGTTATACCGGTAGAAACGTTGTCGTTGCAGTGTTAGATACCGGGGTTGACGACCAACACAATGACCTAAACCTCAATATCTGGCAAAATACGGCTGAGATTGCCGGAAACGGCATTGATGATGATAATAACGGCTATGTTGATGATGTTCGAGGTTGGAAGTTTGTAGACGCTGACAGCAACACCCCCATTGATCGGGATGGGCATGGTACGCACGTCGCTGGGGCGATCGCCGCCCTCAACAATTCCCGTGGAATGACTGGCGTAGCGCCCGATGCCAAAATTATGCCCGTGCAGGTAATTGGGGGACGCGATGATAACTTCCCTGGACGATTCGATCGCAATGTTGCTGATGGTATTCGCTATGCCGTCAACAATGGAGCCAATGTAATCAACCTCAGCCTTGGCAACTATCCCGACGAGCCAACCATGAACCGCACCCGCAACGCTCTGCGATACGCTCGCCGCAATGGCGTCGTCGTTGTGATGGCATCAGGAAATGAGCGGTTGGAGGGGGCACAGCGCCCGATCGAACCGGCCCTATTTGCCCAGAATGGTTTGGGAATTGCGGTTGGTGCTGTCAACCGATCGCGCAGCGTTGCCGGTTTTTCAAATCCGGCTGGCAATAGTCCCCTTAATTTTGTAGTGGCTCCGGGAGTCAATATCTATTCGACTGTGACCCGCAATCGCTATGACAGCTACAGCGGTACATCCATGGCAGCGCCCTATGTGGCTGGCGTTGCGGCACTGATGCTGGATGCGAACCCAGCCCTATCGCCGGCCCAAATTGAAGAAATCCTCAAAGCAACGGCGGTGACACAGGGAGTTCGGGGATAAGATAAGGAGAGTATCCCACTTGGCAAGCCTGCACAACATCTGTTATGGCAGTAGCCATTTTGTTTAGGGTGTGGGATTTTTTAGGGTGCCATGCCCACACCCTAAAAAATCCTTAAAATCCTGACATGAATACCACTATCCCGTTTGTGACCCAATTAGACGTATGGCGTTACATCTTCCCCGCAATCATCAGCTAAGTAAGATAAAGCGCGAAACCGCAACCCCACCAGTTGCTCATACAGCGGATTCAGCTTACACAGCGGCGGAATATGAACCAGCTTATGACCAAATAGCGTCACATCGCGCTCGAAGGGGCACTGCGGCGGAATCATTTTGCACAAAAATCGTGCCACGCTGGGGTCATGAATATCTAATTGATCGAGCCAATCTTGCACCGGACGCAGTGGCCGGACTTTTACACCTTGGGGGGGCGTCAGTGGACTGGTTAGCGCACTAGCTGGGATAGGCTCAGTTGTGGGTGATTCATCTTCGAGAGTGTGGCGCAGAGACTCTAAAATGTCATCCGCAATATTCAGTTCCTTGCAAAAGTCGTGCAGTAATTCATCCTCTGGCGGAGAATAAATACCATCTGCGATCGCCACCATAACCGCCGTACGCAGAAAATTTTCGGCAAGGTTGCTATCCTGCCCAAAGGTTTGGGCCAGTTCTTTCGCAGAGATGGGTTCAAGCGCCATCAAGCTAGCCATTGGTGCAAGATTGTCCTCCGCCAAGCTCGAAATTGTGTCTTTTTCATGATCATCAAAGCACCCGTCTGCCCAGGCAACGCTCAGAAGCCCTCTTAGCCAAATGGTGATATGTTCGCTATCCAAGGAGGATTGAACTGCGCTCGTCATATCGCTCTTCTCTCGCGCTAAACGTTTCATGTCGTTTTGATTCTAAACTGTGCCAATGGCTTCCGTGTCGTCGGGTAGAATTTAGAGCAAGCATAACGATTGACAGCTTTCGTCGGTGGCAGGCCGCCATCGCCCCGCCCATAGACCCGGAAGCAGCAACTGCTAGCCTATATCTGAGTGATTCTCTGTCATGAGGTTCCTGCGTTGGCTGTCCTTACAGAAATACCACTAGCGTTTAGGATTAGCTGGTAGACTGCATCCACGGGCGTTCATTGGTCAATCAATGAATTTCATTCAACTCTAGCTTCGGGCTATGGCATTTGGCCTCCGGGAAACCAAGGGTTTTCTTCAGTAATGGCAACGGACTGATGGACGGCTGCTTCTAGACTGGGCGCGGTTGTTTATCAGATTTTAGGCAGGGGTCAGCAGACCTAAACAGCACTGTAGTTAAGCACGTTTTGTCAATCAACTAGGGGCAGCGGCTCTATCGATATTTGAGAGCAAATTGATAATAGCTTCTAGGTGCATTTATGGCGTTCCGTTGAATCAAACTGACGTTGCGCCTGAGGTGGTTTCGATGACTCATGGACTAACGACCCAAACGGCATCTCAGACAAGTTATTGCATCAATCCGCGTTGCACCCAGCGGCTTAATTCGAGCGAGGTGCAGCACTGTGCGAATTGTGGCACGTCGCTTTTGGTGGCCGATCGCTATCGATTGCTACGTCCGCTGCGGCATCTCAGTTCGGCTTACCTGACTGAAGTATTTGAGGTGGAGGATATGCGGTCAGGCGATCGCAACGTTCTCAAAAGTTTGACCCATAGCGATCGCAAATTAGTCGAATTGTTCCAGCGGGAAGCCAAGGTCTTGCAGCGCTTGAACCATCCCGGCATTCCTAAAGTTGACAAGATGGGCTGTTTTCACGTCAAGCCGTCCCAATGGACAGAACCGCTGCACTGTTTGGTGATGGAGCGCATTGAAGGCGAGGACTTACAGCAATGGATGGTGGGCCATTCTGCTATTTCTCAACCGCTGGCGATCGCCTGGCTACGGCAACTGATCGATATTTTGCATCAGATTCACCAAAATAAGCTGTTTCACCGAGACATCAAACCGTCTAACATCATGCTGTGCCCGGCAGAACCGTGGGGGCGGTTAGTACTAATTGACTTTGGAACAGTACGAGAGGTGAGCCGAACGGTTGTGGAAGGGCGAGACTCCACTGTGGTGTATTCCGATGGCTATACCGCACCGGAGCAAATGCGGGGGCGGGCTACACCCCAGTCTGATTTTTATGCCTTGGGTCGCACGTTTATTCACTTAATGACCCAAACCCATCCCAATGACTTGCCGGAAGATGAGTATCATCACTTAGAATGGCACGATCGCGCGCCCCAAATTGCCCCATTACTGGCTCACTTGATTAGTGACTTAGCCGATGAAGCGGCGATCGCCCGCCCCCGCAATACCTATGACCTGCTGGAGCGAATCGTAGACATTGAGGTTACCCTCACGCCTCAGCCTATTTTTCAGACCAGCCGCGCTGAGGGGTCATCTATCCTGGCGGCTTCAGAAGACGTGACCAGCCTAGAGATGACTCGCCCACCTCTGGATATTGACCGTTTTGCGGCTCATCACCAACCGCTCACCCGTCCTTTACGGTCTATTTGGCAGCGATCGCAGCGATCGTGGCGATTATTGTGCAGCGGATTGGCGCTCTTGATCCTGCTCTTGCTGTTGGGTTGGGGACGGCGGGAATGGCAGCGGCGGCAGGTGGTGATGGCTCAGCGCTTGTTGACTCAGGCTGAATTGTTGCAGCCGCCCGCCGGGCAGGATTTGATCGGTGGATTAGGGTTGGCCATCGAAGCCTGGCAGCGGTTGCGATCGCTCAATTTACCCACTTTGCCCGCTGAACAGCTTTTGCGGCAAGGATTAGCCCAACTACCTCAGTCCCGCCATCAACTGACCTTTGAGGATGACGTGAATGCAACGGCACTGAGTCCGTCTGGTCGCTGGTGGGCAGCGGCCAGTCAAGATGGCACTGTTCAACTGTGGAATACGCAAACGGAAGCGGCTGCTCTGACTGTATCCCATGGTGCAGCAGTTACGGCGATCGCATTTAGCCTGGATGAGCAATATTTAGTAACCGCCAGCCGCGACCAAACGGCTCAGATTATCACTCTAGACCTGCTCCAGCCGATAACGCTGCCCCAGTCTGAACCGCTACAGGCGATCGCTATTACGCCTGATTCCTCCGCTGTGGTGACGGTGGGGCGCTCGACCCTCTCGGCTTGGACTATGGATGGACAGCTCATTCAGGAACAGGCATTGGCGCAGCGTATCACAGCGATCGCTCTGCATCCAGCTCAGCCGCAAGTGGCGATCGCGCTGACTGATGGTTCAGTCCTCCAGTGGAACTGGCAAACCCCGAATGCTCCGGTTCCGCTGCTACAGCTAGACAGCACGATTCATGGAATTGCCTACAGTCCTGATGGTCTGCACTTAGCCACTGGCAGCAGTGACCAAACGGCGCGGCTATGGGCGCTCTCGGATGCGGCAGAGTCACCCACTGAGCAGGGGCAATGGTTGCACAGTCAGGCGGTTGTTCAAGTTGTATTCAGCCCCGATGGCCGGTATTTAGCGACCGCTACGGGCAGCCCCCTGCCATTGCGGAACGACCACATTGCGCAAGTCTTTGACTTGGCAACTGGGCAGGCGATCGCCCAACTCTCGCACCAGGGCAGCATCACCGACCTGGAATTTGGCCCCAATGGTACAACGCTGGCAACGGCAAGCTTCGATCGCATTGCCCGCGTTTGGGACATTGACCAGAGCGAATTGATTAGCCACATTCGTCATGATGAAGCCGTGATGCAGGTGGCATTGGGCGCAGATGGGCGATCATTGACGACTGCTAGCCTTGATAACACAGCGCAATTGTGGGAACTCACTGGTAACCCGATCCTGACGGCGTTAGAGCAGTCAGGGGCAACATTGGCGATCGCCTTTAGCCCCGATGGTCAAACCATTGCCACCAGCACAACCGACCGGCTGAGTCTGTGGGCTATGGATGGCGCTCTAATTCAGCAGTGGGACACTGAAGCGCCGATTCATACCATTCAAATCAGTTCACAGGGGCAGATTGCCACCGTTAACTCAGCCAGTGCGCTCCAAATCTGGTCTCCGAATCGCGATCGCACGGTCGAACTTCGGCTATCGGCAACGGTGAACGCGATCGCCTTTAGCCCCGATGGAGAGGCGATCGCCACTGCCAGCGCCGACAACACAGCCCGCATTTGGGAAGTCCGCAGCGGGTTAGAACTCGCCCAACTGAATCACGATAGTTTTGTGGAATCGGTCAGCTTCAGCCCCGACGGAACTCTCGTCGCCACCGCCAGCCTCGACAACACAGCCCGCGTTTGGGATTGGCAACGCACCAGCCCGCTGGAGGTTGCCCGCCTAGAGCATGACAGCTTTGTAGAATCGGCGATCTTTAACCCGGACGGCACGCGATTGGCAACGGCGAGCCTTGACAACACGGCCCGTATTTGGGATTGGACAAGCAATGACCCCGAACAGCGTCGCTTCCAGCATAATCAGGATGTTCGGGCGATCGCCTTCAGCCCAGACGGACAGCAGCTCGCGACCCTCAGCGGGGCCGGATTATCACAGCCAACGCTGGACGACCGCGTTCAGATTTGGGACATTAACGATGGTCGAGTGGTGTTGGATTTGTCGGATCAGGCGTTGCTGAACATGGCAGGATTCAGCGCTGATGGTCAGCATATTGCCACCACTAGCCGCACGCAGGGTATCCAAATCTGGCGTGTATCCACAGGGGAAGAAGTCTCGCGCTTGAATTTGGCGGAGGGGATTCGTGGTGGTCAGTTTAGCCCAACGGCTTCCCGTTTAGGAATATTAGGAACTGGCAACCAGGTGTGGATCTGGTTGTGGCGGTCTGAGGATTTGATCCAGCAAGCGTGCGATCGCCTATCCCAACTGCCCCAGCATGAACGCACGATTGACCCTTGCCGCGATCGCTAACCAGTCACTTGGATAACGCGCGTGGTTCACTGATGATCTACCCTGCACCTATGCCAAAACGAGCGATCGCGGGCTGCATTCACTGAACCGTTATCAAATGCGCAAGAGTCTTCATGTAATCTTCACAAACGATTGCCAACCTTAAATGAGTCGGGAGCCGCTGCACGTAGAACCGCTGAACCGTTGAACTAAACTTACCCAAAAACACCTGAAAACACCGGTGTTTGTCCAGATTACAGATTCCGCTCGCAAGGATTACAGTGGCAATAGATACTAGGGAGTTCCTCCAGGACGGTCATCCATGAACGCAGTCACAAAAATGTCCTCCGAATCAGGGCGTACGCATCCATCCGCGCACAGGCATTCCACTCATCCGATTACGCTGAACAGCCATGCTATTTGTATCGTTTATCCCAACGGCGACGTTGTAATTCGTCCATCTGACAAATAGTACGCACTCGGTGTCCGCTGATTGTCCTGTCTCATTAGGCCGTTTGCGGCAGCCGGTTTTCATCTAAGACTGTAGACGCCGCCAGCGATCGCAGTGCAGAGTATAACCAAATCTGCACTGCCCCTTCCCTTCCAAACCCTGCGATCCGAAGCATAGTCGCATTTCATCGGAAAGCATTGATCCAAGGATGCACCGACGGCACCTGACCCAGTCGATACTCAGTTCGGTGCCCAGTTCTACCTCATTGCAAGCATCATGACCCTATACACCCACAGTCCAAAGAGCTTTGAAACGGCCATCCATCAGGTTCGAGAGTTTGCGATCGCCCATGTAATGCTGATGGCTCGGCAATTGTTGACTCAAGTTTCTATTACCAGTGGGCGCAGCATTGCAGCACTGACTGCTGAAGATATTGTGGATTACTTACACGGTCAGGGAGCATCTACCCGTCGTTTATCTCTGCACCGATGTGCTACTGCATTTGCCGAGCATCAACAATTAGGGGACGAAGCGATCGCCCCTCAATCGACTTTGCCGCACCCCTGCTCTGCCCAACGCTCTCATCGCAGCCAAGACGACTTCCAGCAATCCTTGGCGATGCTTGATGCCCTCTTTCAAGACGTTTCAGCCGATCACGGGTTAAGCTAAACGGTTATCCCTCACTCCGTCGGTGACGTAAAACGAAGAGGGCAAGCGCTTTTGTCGGATACTATTCTGCTATCGCCTGCTGACCCGTCTCGGTTGGATTTTGGGTGGTGTGGGCAACGCCCACACCACCCAAAATAGTTTAAGCAGCATTTGAGCATGGCTAGCAACGCTGGAACTAGTGCCGCCAGTAGGTATCTGGGCGATAGAAATGAAATCGTCCATATCCTAGAAACTGCCCATAGGGATCGATGCCATCCGGGTAAGCTGTTACGCCAAAGAGATACACGCCTTCACTGCGGGGATTGCGTTCGGGGCGGGTGGCAAGGGTGACGGTGGTTCCAGGGGCGATCGCTGGCTCAAAGGTGACCGTGAGCGTGCGCGTCTCTGCATCAAATCTAGCGGCACTGACGTTGAGCGCATTGCCGCGATCGCTCCGGGTTCCCTCAAAGGCAACCGTGCGGCTAGCAGTAAAGCGAACGCGCTGCTGAGCAGAATCTCGTTGATATTGAGCGATCGCCACCTGCCGCAGCGGTTCACCTGCATTGTCCGGCACATCCAGCGTAAAATAATACGTCCCGCCAGCCGTCGCTACGGCATCCCGGTTTGAGGTCGCCTCCAGGAGGGCGGGCGGTCGTTCAAAATACGTCATGCCGTCGGCGAGCTGAACGGCGATCGCATGATTTTTGACTGTGCCGATTGCGATGGCACTGGCCAGAGCCACTGCCCCCAAACCTAACCGAAAACCCTTCACCTGAGAACGTTTCATAATTTACCTTCTCTGTGCTGAAGTCTTTGTGCTGAATGACAATGGCTTCGTAGCGATCGCACCGACCGCGAGTTGGCTCAACTAGGGCGATCGTTCAAAGTCTTCATAAGCCGACACAATTCGCTGCACCAATGGATGACGCACTACATCCGCCGCCGTGAAATGACAAAAGGCAATCCCTTCAACATTATGCAAAATTTTCTGAGCCACGGCTAACCCTGATTGATTCGCGTGGGGTAGATCGGTTTGCGTCACATCTCCCGTCACCACCATGCGCGACTTAAAACCGAGCCGAGTCAGCACCATTTTCATTTGAGCTGGAGTTGTGTTCTGGGCTTCATCCAAAATCACAAAGGCATTGTTCAGCGTCCGTCCTCGCATATAAGCTAGCGGCGCAACCTCAATCACGCCGCGCTCCATCAAATTTGGGATCTTTTCAGCATCCAGAAATTCGTACAGCGCATCATACAGTGGACGCAGGTACGGATTGATCTTTTGCTGTAAATCGCCTGGCAAAAAGCCTAGCTTCTCGCCCGCTTCCACTGCTGGGCGCGTCAGAATTAATCGCTCATACTGATCGTCTAACAACGCCTGCACTGCTACAACAGCCGCCAAAAAAGTCTTGCCCGTTCCAGCCGGACCAGTGCAAAACGTCAGATCATGACTACGAATCGCTTTGATATACTGCCGCTGCCGCAATGTACGCGCACGAACGGGTTCACCCCGTCGAGTACGGGCTAGAACATCGCTTTGCAAGGCTTTGAGGTCATCCTGGCGATTTGCATCCCGCGCGTAAGAAACGGTTTGGATGTCAACCGACGTTACGGCTGTGCCTCGCTCCCAGTAGGGTTGCAATAGCAGAATCAGATCTTGGCAGCGCTGAGTTTGCGACTCAGAGCCAGAAATCATAACCTGCTGACCTCGCAATACGATAGATGTACCCGTGTGCTTGGCCAACTGCTTCAGGTTTTCTTCTTGCGGCCCTGCCAGAGCGATCGCACTCTCTGGAGTGGGCAATTCAACCGTTCGCACCTGCGCCATACGCTACTTGCCTGCGCCTGCTGCGAAAATTATCATTCTCACATTCCTCTAATTACGATGAGCGGGAACGACCGCGAGGACGGGGCGATCGCCGCTCAGGTCGCTGATCATCATCGGGTGAAATCCCGTGAACATCTAGATGGGCAACTTGATGAGCCGTTGCCGCTGCGGCTTTTAGAACAGTACGCACAGCCTGAATATTGCGACCACCGCGACCAAACACTCGCCCCCGATCTGATTCCTTAAACGCTAGCCGAATCCAAACCCGCCCCGATCGCTGCGTTTCGCAATCAACACTCAGGGACTCTGGATGATCCAAAAATGGTTCAACTAGAAATCGAACAAGCGTTTCATAGTCTAGAGATGAACCAGAGGTGGAAGACTCAGGTGCGGCGGGAGAATGCTCCGGCATCGGCTTTACTCAGCGGGTGCAGCATCAGTCGGTTCACGGTCGTCGGGTGCAGTTTCGGGCACGGATTCGGGCGCGGCTTCTGCGGTGGCTTTGGTCGCGGCTTCTGCGGCAGCTTCCGGTGCAGCTTCGGGCGCGGCTTCGGTCACGGCTTCCGGTGCAG